>CAZZBQ010000007.1:15346-23908 GCA_964652745.1 uncultured Gammaproteobacteria bacterium | reverse complement strand
CCTCTCCGCAGATTGATAAAAATAAGGTTTATGCCTTATTTTTTAATAATATGCTATAATAAGGCCACAAAAATTGATCTTTAAAAAATATATAAATAAAAACAAGAAGAATAAAATGAGAAATGACAATGATTTTGTAATTGCCAACGTGTTGCCAGACCAGCTAAACACCCTGGTTAAAAAAATTATGGCACAAACTGGCGTAAATAACCCCAGTGAGGCGGTTAGGATGGTGAATGATAATGAGGCTCGAATTGTTGTGGTGGGGTCTAAGTGGGTTGAGAAAGATGGAGTTATTTATTTTTCAGTTTTTTCCGACGGAACCACGGGCGCGCAGTGGATTAGTCGCTTCAAGAGTAATGGTTTTATGGTTAGTGATTATGCTCAGAAAATATTGTATTCTCAACATTTTCAACCAACTAATAAAATTACTTATAAAATCGCGGTTTTAAAAAGCGCTCTTTGGAATGATGGCGAGAGGATAACTAAAATAATTCGCCAAGAAGCAGAACATCGTCATTTAAAGACGCCTAATATAGAAGTAGCCTGTCTTATTAGAGAAAAATTTTCGGATAAAGAATTAATGACCATGGGGCTTTATTGGATAGTGACAATGCACGAGCCAATAAAACTTCCTGGCGGCCGTCCTGAATTTTTAGATTCTTATAGCAGTAATGACGGTTCTTGGTTGCGCACGTGTCATGTTTGCCCTGGTGAAAGATGGCTTGAAGGTGGCGGTTTTGCTTTTACAGTTTTACAATTTTAATAAAAATATCCTACCACGTTAAGGTGGGATTTTTTATAGTGCACATTATGCTAAGATTGAATATTTTTTACGTTTTTGCCAATAAATAGTTGACTTTTGTATTAATTATCAATACAATATATACATGTTTCGACTAAAAATTACGCCTCAAAAGGCGTTCTTTTATTTTTTTAACTAATTTAATTATTAATTCAAACCATGAATAATATTATTAAGAAAGTAGTTCTTTTTGTATTTTTATTTTCATTTTTGATTGGTGTCGGCAGTTCTATCCCGGTAGAAGCGGCCAGAAAATCTAATGGATGTTCGCTGCAACTTGTAGCAACTCCTTTGAGCGATGGTATTCAGTTAGGAGGAGAAGTGACTTATAGATATTCTTTAAAAAATATTGGGTCTAGTGTTTGCACTGGAGTGGGCGTCTCGTTATATTATGCGGAAAATGAAAAATACGTAAGTTCTAATCCGTTGCCGACTGCCTCGGATTACTATTGGTCAATTGGCAATCTTAATCGTGGTAAAACATTTTTTTTCTCAGTGGTGATAAAAAATATTTTAGGTGGTAAACAAATATTTGGTGAAGCCTGTGCGTCTGCTAATGGAGCGAGTGATGATTGTGTTAGTAACCCAGTGGATTTACTAACAACCCCACCAACTCATAATCCTATATTACCTGTGATTAATGAGGATTTACCGATAACTGATCCAATATCGCCCATAGCCATTCCTACTACAAGCGAACCAACTGCTACTAATATTCAAGCCTGGATTTATCCAGGCCAGCCAGCTTGTAGCGCGACCAATGAATATACAGATGGCAGGAGTATAGATACTTTAAAGCCAGAATATTATACAGTACAAAGCACGGGACAATTAAGACAATTAACAGTAGCTACTGATGGTTGTAATGCATATAGTGCTAGTAATGCAGCCGATATTAAAGCACATTCTAGCCGACAGTTTGTAACTGTATCAGGCAGCATCGCTAATGTTCGTAAATTAATTTCTTCAGCAGCGTTGCGTTTCGTAGCCATAAACACTCTAACAAACTTTGTTGTTTCTACTGGGTTTACTGGCGTAGAAATTGACTGGGAGGGGTTTAGTGACTGGACGGCAGCCGATTATACTAACTATAAACAATTTATTGCTGATTTGCAGGCCAGCCTACGAGATAAGGGGAAATTTTTAATGATAGACGCTCCTGCTATTTCTGATGCTAAGTATCAGGGCTATTTTTTGTTTAGGTATGAAGACTTTGTAGACGTAGATTATGTGGCTATTATGGCTTATGACTATCAGTATGATTATGGAGTTGGGGAACCGGTGGCACCGGGGGCATGGGTTGAAAAGGTTGTTAATTGGGCAAAAGCACGGTTAGATATAGGCCAGATAGTTATTGGCATTGCTAATTATGGGTATCATGGTCCAGTGGGGAGTTATAATGTAACTATTGACACCTATGCGCAGTCTTCAAATTATAGCGGTTTTAACACTAGAAACCTGAATGCTGAAGGAGAGGAGGTTTGGATATCTGATGGTATTTATTATGCCGCTCAAAGCACCACAGCTCTTAATAGCAAAAAGATGCTTATTGAATCGCTTGGTGTAAAGAATGTTTCCGTTTGGCACCTGGGTGATAATCCTTGGTTTAGTAATTTATAACTTAAATTATTTTTAGAACCATAAATTTCCCCCTAAATGCCAGACTGAGATTGAGTCAATACCTAAGTCTTTAATAGTTTGTATTTTTTTAACCAAACTCTCTGAGTCTTGATAAAAATAGGTCTTGCCATTTTCTTCCCAAGTCATTTCGAAGGAATTAGAGTCCCGTTGTGCGTTAGCAAAACCGGGCTCTTTTTTTATTTGTTCATAAGTTAAAAGAGTTGATCGGTTGGAGCCTGTGATGCCTTTATATCCGTAAGAGGGAATGCCGATAGAAAGTTTGGCCTTGTTTGGGAATTTTCCTAGAGTAAATCTTATCGTTTCTTGAATCCAGGAGATAGGAGCGACTGGTTGACCGACGCCTTGGTCATATTGGTAGTCGTAAAGCATAATAACTAGTTTATCAATCGGTAAATTAATAAAGTCGGCATAGCGCCAGGCGTACCAAGCTTCCTCTACTGAATTTGAGGTTGCTGGACCATCAATCATTAGTTTTTTATTTTTATCATGCAGAGCATTTCCTAGCTTAGTGATGAATTCTTTATATTTTTGATACGAAGCGGCAGACCAGCCGCCGAAATCTTCAAAATCTAATTCTAAGCCAGTTAGTTTATTATCTACTGTAAAAGAAACAAGAGTATCAATATTATTTGAATTTTCTAAAGAATCAGTTAGAAATAAGTCCATGCTGCCAGCGTAAGAAGATGAAATGGTTGCGTATTGTTCTTTTGAGTATTTTTTAACACTCTCAACGTTGCCGGCGGAATATCCATTACAACCATGATTTTCGACGGTTAATAAGATTAGTTTGCCGTCTTCATTGATGGTAAAATATTCCGGTTTTAGAACATCTATTTTTCGACCGTCAGAATATTCTTTTGTGACATTGCAGGTTGCGGATCCGGGGTATATCCAAGCCATGACCTCTTTTTGAGTGATAGATGCCGGCAGTTGTTGCGGCGGCGTAGCCGTTGGCTGGGTAGCCGGATTGTTATTTGTAGCTGGCTGGACGGTGTTTGGTGAAGTAGTATTTAAGGAAGCAATGTTAGGCGAAGTAATGCTTGGCATATCAGTGTTTAAGGTAGTGGAGCTTATTGTGGAAGTAGGAGCAACTGAAATAAACTCTTCTAAAATGAAATCGGTAGTGCTAGCCGTATTAACACTGACCGTTTCCGTGGAGGTTCCAGTATTAGTCAGTGGGCCTTCTTTATTAGTTGATTTTTTAGATATCATAATAAAGATTGTTAATAAAATTATGATTGCCAAGATGCCAAGAGAATATATTGAAGTTTTTGTATTAAATAATGATTTTTGCATATGTATATTATAAAAAATTAATTGTTTCTATTAGAAATAATTTCTTCTTTAATGTTTTTGGAAAATACGCCTTTTCTATTCCATTTTTGCCACTGTACTTGTTCTTTTTTTATATATCCGAGAATAGTTCTTATTAGAGCGCTGAATTCAACAAAGGTGCTAGCATAGAATAACAGCCAGCCGATAGGAGCTAAAAAAAGAAGGTTTAAGTTCTTTTTTTTATTAATATCAAAAAATATTTGTACTGCGAACATGGAATTAACCACGATTATGCCAGAAATAAAGGAAGAGTAGTCGTTGGTTAAATAGGAATATATGTAGACAAATATTAAGAAAAATAATTCTAGAAAAAGCTGTAAATCGCCGAAGATTGCTAGAGGAAGAATAAACCAGGAAAGTATTTTTTTATGTCTTTTCTTGCCGCTAAAGAACATTTGCCGGTAGTTTATAAAAGTTTCTAGCCGCCCCCTTTTCCATCTTAACCGCTGTTTTATCAAACCTTTAAAATCAGCCGCTCCTTCTGTGTAAACAATGGCATCTTCGGCATATACTATTTTCATGCCGGCATACTGGATGCGGAAAGACAGTTCAATGTCTTCGGTGATGTTGGTTACATTATATCCTCCTAGTTTTTTAAAAACCTCTTTTCTAAAGGCGCCAGCTGCACCGCCGATAATATATATTGAATTCATTATAGAGTCGCACTTCTTAAAATAAAAGGAGAATAAAAATTCTAAGTATTGTACCACTTCAATTAAGGAATTTGTATTGCCAATTTTTACATTACCTACTGCTGCCATTACTTTAGGAATTTCAAAATGTTTTACAAAATTCTGTACAGTTTCCGGCGGGACGAAGCAATCAGCGTCAATAGATATAATAATATCTCCACGAGCCGTAGCTATGCCTGTATTTAAGGCATGTCCCTTGCCCTGGGTTTTTTCTTCTATGCAGACAATTCTTGTTTTGTTTTTTTTATTTATCATTGACTTGCGGTACTCTCTGATTAGGCGTTGGACGTTTTTTTTCGTATTATCGGTTGAGGCGTTATCAATAACAATTATTTCTAAGTTTTTATAAGTACTATTTAATAAAGATTTTAAAGTTGTTATAATGCCCGTCTCCTCATTCCAAGCAGGGACCAACACGCTGGCTAGCGGTTGATATTCATAGTTTATAAATTTTTTATTTTTACTAGCTAAACGGGCGGCGTACACGTCATGCCAGGGGCTTATGACCATATAAATAAAATATTTAATCAGTAAGGTGCTGGCAAATAAAATAATAATCAATCGCAACAAGGGGAAATCACTGTTATTATCAGGAGTTAATAGGAATACTGATAGAATAATCCAGATTGTTACAATATAGAGCAGGATGTAAACAAATAATTTTTTAAACATATATTTAGTGATGCTTAAAATATCCCGCTAAGAGTTTAGCTCCAAGATTGGAAATAAGAATTATAGACAAAAAAATCGCCACTAGGCGATATGACAAAGCATGAATATTATCAAAGAAGTTCACGTAAAAAGTAATTAAACCTATTAAGGCCAGGAGAAAAAGCGTGCTCGCTTTTAACATGGTTATTAAAAATTTTTTCATATTTTTATAACATAAACTTTTTTATTTTTAAATTTACAATAAATTATTTTGCCAACTAATTATACACGTTTTTATAAATGAAATCAAATATATGATATAATGCAGTTGTTAAATTATTTAATATTTAAGTATATGAAAAATAGATTTTTATTTAGCCGTCCAGTGCTTGTTAGTTTAGTTTTAGGAGTGCTTCTATTAGCTAATGATAGCGAAGCTTTGGCTGCTAAAGCGCCGGTAATTATGAATGTTCCTTTTACTTCTCAGGCGCCGCTTGGCGAATGGAAGGATGCTCGCCAGCAAGACGGTTGCGAAGAGGCTGCCGTAGCCATGGCTATGGCTTGGGCGGGAAATGAAAAGAATATTACTAAGGCCAATTGGCGATTGCGTATTTTAATCCTGTCTACTTTTGAAAATAAAAAATATGGTGAATATCGCGATATTGCTTTAGACGATGTACAAGCTTGGTTATTAAAAGATTATTTTAAATATGAAAATTCTTTTATTAAAAAAGTAGCCGTGGCTAGCGATATTGTTAAAGAATTGGAAGCAGGAAATATTGTGCTTGTTCCCACTGACGGTCGCAAGCTAAAAAATCCTAATTTTACCGGAGTTGGTCCAGAAAGACACATGGTTGTGATTAAGGGTTATGATTATGATAAGAAGCAGTTTATTACCAATGACCCCGGAACGCGCAATGGCGAATCGTATCGTTATAGCGAAAAAACTATCGTTGATGCTATTCGCAATTACCATACTGGTTATCACAAGCCGATTACTAAAATTGAAAAAGATGTTATTGTTATTGGTCCTAAGAAAAAATAATTTTCCTTAATCATGACTAAAAAAGCCGCTAAATTAGCGGCTTTTTTATATTTATTGTTTTTTATAGCATTATTCAATACAACAATTAATTACCTTTTTTACCAAAGCGCCAAATTTTTCAGCGATTCCTTTTTTCTTGGTATTGATTGCATCATCATCAATTTTTTTAACTTCGCCCAAGTCAATTAATTTCATATTCAAACCCCAGAATAGAGAATATAAGTCGTATGCTTTTTGGAACATTTCTTTCGCATCTTCTTTATTGCCTTTACTTTGAGCTTTAGTCCCGACTTCCATTAGACGATAGGAAGCGGCGAGCAAATGCTTGGAAATACACCAAACCTCACCTTCATATTCTTTAATAATTCTTTTGAGTAGTGATTTGCGTGTTTCTCTAACTTCATTTAATAAATCGTAGTATTTATCATTGCCAGTTTTAGCGCCAGTAAAGAAGAAATGCTCTTCAATGCTGACTAGATTCATAATAGCAATTGTCAAATCTTGATCAGAGGAAAGGTCAAGGTTGTGGTCCTTTTTCATTTGGTCAACTTTCTCTACTAATTCGTTCAAGCTAAGTTCCTGTCTCATATTTTTATAGCTTATTATCTATTATTTTGTTAATAAGTAAAGGAGTCCGCTTAAAATTAGCAGTGAGCCGAAAGGCATTACAACTTTTTGAAAAGGGAAATGGGCATGACCGTCATTATTTTTCTTTAAGTTGATATACCAAAGACTTGTACCGGTGAAGGCAAGGCTTCCAATAATAACACCGAGTGCTAGTTTATCAATACCGAATAATTTATTTTCCGGATTGCCAATTAAATCTTGGGAAAATAGCGGCCAAGCGACTAGAGCATAATAGGCAAGGACAGTAATGATGTCACGTAAAGACTTGCTGCCAAAGCTCCATTTTTTTTTATTGAACCAATTAATATTCCAAGCAGCGACAGCGGCAGTAAGGCCGCCTATCCAAAGGCCGGAAATACTGTCGTCAATTCCCAGATATTGGGAAAGACCGAGGCCGGCGCCAACAGCCACTATGCAAACAGGGCAAACCGCCTGGACAGGATTGGCGGCAAAAGCAGCAATTGCAGCAGTTAAAGCTGTTAGGCTGAGCATGCGCTGGTTTATTTTCATAATTTTTCAAAATAAGCGATTATATCAGCGTCGCCGATTAAGCATTTTTCACCATCATAAAAAAAGGGAACGCCGATGCCGGTTGCGGTATCTAGGCCGCAATTTTTAGCAGTTTGAGTAAGTAGGGCAGCATTGCTTTTATTATTATAAACTTCTAGCTCCTTGAATTCTAATTTTTCTCTGGTGCCATTTTCTAGCATATATTCTTCAACAATTTTACAATGAGGGCAAGTCTCGCCGTAAAAAAGAATAGCCCCCGATTTTTTAAATATTGCCATTAGAGAAATAAGGATGATTATGCCGCCGATGAGTATAATAGGTATGTATTTTTTTGTTTTCATGTTTTTATATTATTTTTTTAAGTATAACAATAATAACATGAAATTAAAAGCTTTGGAAGATACCCTCCCTGGGAGGTATTAAGCGCGGCGATTTATTTTATCTTTTAATTCATTGATAAAATCGGCTTGGGAAATATTTCTGGTTTCTTGCTGTCCCCGGTCGCGAACGCTGAGAATTTCCGAACCAGCTTCTTTATCGCCGATGACTAGCATGTGCGGCACCTTTTCATTAACTGCTTTGCGGATTTTATTGCCGACTGTTTCATTAGATTCATCGATTTCGACACGGATGCCAGCCTTAATGAAAATATCTGCTAGTTTTTTGCAAACTGGAATATGTGTTTCAGCGACAGAGACAATTTTTATCTGGACCGGCGATAACCAGAGAGGGAAGATGCCGCCATAATGTTCAATAATAACACCCATAAACCTTTCTACGGAACCGAGCAGTGCACGATGAATAACAACTGGAGTTTTTGGCTGTCCATCAATGTCAGTATAATGGAGGTCGAAGCGCTGAGGTAGTTGGTAATCAAGTTGAATAGTCGCTAATTGCCATTGACGGCCAATCGCATCTTTTACTTTTACATCAATTTTTGGTCCATAGAACGCACCATCGCCTTCATTTATTTTATAGTCTAATTTAGCTTGAGCAAGAGCTTGTTTTAAGGCCTCTTCGGCTTCGTCCCAAGTTTTCTTTTCGCCCAAGAATTTTTCTGGCCTAGTTGATAAATGAATTTCATCAACTTTCAGATCAAAAATTTGATATAGAGTTTTTACCTTTTCTAACAGTTGGCTGATTTCGGCCATGATTTGTTCTTGTCGGCAGAAGATATGGCTATCGTCTTGAGAGAGGCTGCGTACTCTGGTTAGCCCATGCAAAGTTCCAGATTTTTCATTGCGGTATAGAGTAGT
>CAZZBQ010000007.1:0-15246 GCA_964652745.1 uncultured Gammaproteobacteria bacterium | reverse complement strand
GGCGCCCATTCGTGGAGCATAACCAGATCCTGTTCTTTACCGATTTTACGGTGGTCTCTTTTTTCGGCTTCTAGCATTATGCGCAAGTACTCATCAAGTTCTTCTTTGGTATCAAAAGCTAATCCGTAAATACGGGTTAGCATTTTATTTTTCTCATCGCCGCGCCAATAGGCACCGGCGAGCTTATTTAATTTAAAACTGCCCGGTTTGATATCTTTAGTTGATTCAATATGCGGTCCGCGGCAAAGGTCGGTAAAAGCACCGACAGTATAAAAGCTGACATTAGTTTCGCCGGCAATTTTGAGGTCGCGTAAAATTTCTGATTTATAATGATGGTTTTCTTTGTCTGAAGAAGCTATCGCTTCATCAATATTCATCTCCGTGCGTTCAAATTTAAGATTTTGTTTGAGCAAGTGGCTCATTTTTTTTTCAATTGCCTTTAAGTCAGTATCAGAGATTTTTACTTCATTAAAATCAATATCATAATAGAATCCATTTTCAATAGACGGGCCGATAGCGAGCTGCGCCTCCGGCCAAAGCTCTTTAACGGCGGCTGCCATTATGTGGGCAAGAGAATGCCTTTTCATTTCTAAGTTTTCCATATTTTTATGAGCGTCTTTTGTTTAGACGCATTTTAATTAGTTATAAAAAATCCCATCCTGGTAAAAGCAAAATAATCTGCTTTTACCGGGACGGGACTTATTGGTCTCGCGGTTCCACCCAGTTTCTTCTATTTAGAAGCTCTTTTGAATTGTTGTGAGCTTTAGGCTTAAAAAGCGGTTTAACCTTGGGTTTGGTGGACCCAACAATCAGCTCTTAGGCCACTATACCACCGGTTGCGCCTTTTGTAAAGGAGGGGCTGATTTTTATCCTTTAGCTACGCCAAGAGCAATAATCTTACCAGCCCCAGCTTTTTTTAATTCAGCCGCTGCTGTATCTATTGTTGTGCCGGTAGTAATAACATCATCTATTAAAATAATTTCGCGTCCGGCTAATTCTTCTCCAGTCCAGGCAAAACAGCCGACTAAATTTTTTTGTCTTGCTTGTTCATTTAGCCTTGCCTGCGCCTTAGTATTTTTTATTTTTTTTAAATCAAGGTTAAATTCATAGTTGAAAGCAGCGGCAAAGCAGCGTGCGATTAACTCGGTTTGGTTAAAACCGCGTGTCCGTTTACGCTTCTTAGAAAGAGGAATGGGGATTACTAATGGGTTAAAGGATAGCGTTAAATCCTTTGATGATAAATTTAAGTCAGCTTGTCCTTGCCAGAATAAACTTAAAAAATCACCAAGAATATTACTTAATTCCGTAATGCCATTAAATTTTAGTTTCTTAATTAAATCCGATAGTAAAGGATCTTCATAATTGCCGGCGATAAAAACCGCCTTAATATTTTTTAAATCAAAAATAAAGTTGGGGGTATTAAATTTTAATAATAGCCGACAAGTAGGGCATAAATAATAACTGTTTTCTTGTTTGCACGCTAAGCAACAAATAGGGAAGAGTAAGTCAAGCCAAAATTTTTTAGAAAACAAAAAAGCCATAAATTTTTTCTTATGGCTTTTAGTATAGCGTTTTATCTATGAACTGGGGATAAACTTTTTAGGTAATCAGGTTAGCGCAACTTAACAGGTTAGCGCAACTTAATTTGATAAATCATTTCTGAACTTTTATCGGTAAAATAGAGAAAGTCTTGAGTTTCGGGCACGATTATTTCAGAAATATTATAAGCGCCATTTGGTACAGCGATTAAAGTTTTAGCGCCGGTTGTTAAGTCTATTTTATATAAGTCATCTTTAGTTTGGTCAGCCAATTCTGGGAACATGCCAGCGCCTGCTTCTAAAGTTTCTGGTACTGCGCAATACACTTCAGTATTTGAGGCAAAGGTGCATTTTTCTGCCCAAGTATTTAAATCTAAACTTTGGCGCCCTGAACCGATGCTGTCTCCGCTGGAGTTTACTATCCATAAGCGCGGCTTATAATCATCGCGGCTATGGTAGACACTATAGAGTAGGGTGCTGCCAGTTGGCGACCACTCTGTTTCTAGTCCACGCCCTTCTACAATAGTTGATTTGAAATTTTCACCGTTTAGACCGACAAAAAATACTTCCTGCCTATCAAAATCAGTTCCCTTGGTATACATTGCTACGATTTGATTATTAGGAGACCAAGAGGGGTACATGTAATCAGCGCGCGCTCCGACCGGCTCAATTGCTGTTGCCTCAGAGCCATCGCTATTAGCCACTATTAACCAGCGGTTGTCTTCATCAAGGCCAATGCTTTTAGCAGTAATCTGTTCATTATCAGTAGCGAAAGAAAAATCTTCCCAGTATGAAGGCAGGGTTACTTGTTTTTCCGTATCAAAGTTATATGTTATTTTACTGCCATCTGGATATTCTAAAATTGCTTTATCGGCACTTGGTGCCCAAGTTATTTTTTCAACAGAATGGAAAACTTTGTCACTTAAGCGAACGATGTTCCCATTCTTATCAACTGTATAAAAACGCCCATCCTCTTTATTGTAATAACGGATGCTGCCATTTGTAGATAGCTCAGGATTTAAGACCGATGATTGCACAATTGGCAAGGTTTGCGTAATTCCGCCTTCGGCTACAATTGTGGGCGCCGTTGACTGCGGATCTGGCTGGCCGACAGAAGTACCGGCGTCCGGGGTCTCAGTTGTCGGTAGTCCGCCAGGGCCGGTAATTTCTCCAGTCGGTTCTTCACCGGGGCCGATAGACGGAAAACTTCCTCCGGGAGTTGTAGTGGTAGATGTTTGTCCGCCAGGCAAGACAACGCCGCTTGTTTGGAAAAAAAATCGCCAGAGCAGATAGCCGAAGAAAACTATTAGTCCAATAAAAATAATTATCAACAAAGGCTTTTTGAAGCGGGCTAAGATTCCCATAAATGCTTGTTTAATATTTCCAGATATTATATAATTCAATTATATAGCAAGAAGGCGGATTATTCAATTTGTTTCTCCTGATTTTTTATATGGGACTATTTTCTTTTGGTAATGATAATCTTTTTTTAGGCATAGATATAGGCGATTCTTCCTTAAAGATGGTTGAGTTAAGGAAAAAGGGAAAAAAAATACAGCTCTCCAACTATGCATTTAGCGAGAATATCAGTGAAATAAATTTTAATAAAATTGAGGACGCTAGCTATCTAGCGCAAGCAATTAATAAAGTTGTTAAAGACGCAGGCATTAAGGCGCGTCGAGCAACAGTTTCCTTGCCGACTTTTGCTGTTTTTTCTTCAATTATCAATATTGTTAATGCTGATAAAAAAAATTTACCGCAGACAGTGAGCGAGGAGGCGAAGAAAGTTATTCCTTTGCCTCTCGAAGAAATGATTCTTGATTGGAAAGTCATCCCTGATAAAAATGGCCGCCTGCCCACTTCTGGTAATATGCAGGTTTTTATTACCGGTTCTCCAAAAAAATTAGTTCGCAAATATTTAGATGTTTTTAAACAAGCGGGAATTATTTTAGCTAGCCTAGAAACGGAAACATTTTCTTTAGTTAGATCTTTAGTGGGGGATGATAAATCTCCGGTTATGGTGGTTGAAATTGGCGCTAATAGCACAGACTTATCAATTGTCAAAGAAAGCATCCCAGTTTTAAATAGAAGCTTAACGGTTTGTTCTTCGACCATCACTGAGGTTTTAACTGAAAAATTAGGAATTACTTATGCACAAGCAGAACAGTTTAAGCTTGATTTAAGCTTCGCTCTTAATACTGAAGGTAATCAAGAAGAATTGCCTAAATTAATTACTTCAGCTTTAGAACCGATTGTCACTGAAATGCGCTATTTGATGGATTTTTATCATTCTCAAAACGAGGAAAGGTTAGAGAAGGTGATTTTGTCTGGTGGCGGCTCTTTATTTCTAAATTTAGCAGATTATTTTTCTAAACGTTTAGATGCTAAGGTGATTATTGGTAATCCTTGGAATCGAGTTGAGTGTCCGCAAGAATTGAAGCCGGTTTTAGACGAAGTTGGTCCGAAGCTCGCAGTTGCTATTGGCTTGGCGATGAGAGAAATAAGTTAAAAATTAGCAAACTATGCTTTTTGGCGGCAAGAAAAAACAACAACAAGTAGAGGAAAATAAAATCTTGAATAACCCCAAGATTTTAGAGGTTAATTTAATTAAGGAAGAAGAACGCTTAGATTTTGATTGGAAAAAAGGAATTAAGGCCTTAGTTTTTGCTTTAGGAGTAACTATATTTATTATTGTTGAATTATATCTCGGCCTTGATTGGTGGCAAAAAGATGAAGAGGCGCGGTTGGAGGAAGTTAAAATAAAAACTAGCGCTGTTAGCAAAGAAATCTCTGAATTCCGCAAGTCAGCGGCCGCTGCCCTTAGTTATCAAGACAAGACTTTAGAAGTTGATAAGCTTTTAGGAGAACATATTTATTGGACAAACTTTTTTAAATGGTTAGAGAGTAATTCTTTGAGTACGGTTAGTTTTGGTTCATTTTCCGGGGCTAACGATGGCCGGTATACTTTAGCTGGAACCGCTGGTTCTTTCGCAGAAGTTTCTTGGCAGGTGCAACAATTTTCTAACGATCCTTTAGTTTTGAATGTTGAATCAATGACCGTTTCTTCCGGGGAAGAAAGGACCAAGGAGGAGATTGCCGCTCAAGCAGCCGAAGCTGCTGCCGCTCCAGCTAATGAAGGGGAAGAAAATGTTAGGCCAACTGAACCAGCCGGCGTTTCTTTTAATTTGGAACTGGAAATAGATCCAATAATATTTAAGAAATAAAATGCCAGACAATAAATTAAAACAACGCAATTCTTTAAACCTTTTCTTGAATGAGCATTTCAATTGGTTGGTGATGGCCGGCGTTTTATTTATTTTTATTTTTGCTTTTTTATTTTTTATCGGTCCGAAATTACAGATAACTAAGGCTGCTATTAAAGATAATATTGAAGCGCAGCAGCGCTTATACGCTGAACAAGAAAAAAAATTACGAGACTTGAAGACTATGCAGCAGGTTTATGATGAAATTCTACCAGCTGATTTGGCTAGATTCGACGGTGTTTTGCCGGATCAATATATTAAAGAAACTTTGTTTGGTGAGCTTGAAGAAATTATTGTAAGCCGTGGTTTTTTGCTGAAAACAGTTGTCCTTAGTTCTGATATGGAAAAAAAATCTGTTGGCAATAATGAAATTGGTTTGCCAGACATAGGCAGTAATGATAAAACTGGGCCAGTAGGAACGGTAACGGCCACGATTTCAATTGGTGCAGTTGATTATAATGGTTTAAAGCAGCTGCTAATTGCCTTGGAGGCCAACTCGCGCTTGTTTGATATTAAGAATGTAAGTTTTTCTCAGGATGCTGAAACGGCCGACTTAGAAATAGTTACTTATTATTTCAAATCCTTATGAAAAGCCGATATTCCACCGCATTTTATTTTATTCTTGCATTAATTTTTTTGATTGGTTTGATACTTTTATTTTTACGCCAGCCGTTTATTAATTTTTTTAGGGAGCAATCAGGCGTCACGGCTGTTGATATGACTCCGCGTAAATCTTTGCCGGCTGACCAGTTAATAAATACGGGTATTTTGGCTAGTGAAAAATTATCCTCCTTGCGTGATAATGTTAAAATATTTTCCATGGAAGATATCTGCGGTAATAGCGTTAACGCGCCTAAACGTTGCGCGATTGGTAATATAAATCCATTTTTAAAAAATAAGTAAATGCCAAGTAGTAATGATGCTAAACTCTTAGCCATTCTCGTAGAGAAGGGCTTGATGTCCCAAGATAAGGCTAACGAAGCTGCCTCGATAGTTATAGAGAAGGGTGAAAACCTGGCTGTTTTTTTAATTGCTAATAAGATAGTTGATGAAGAAAAGTTGACTGAAATACGAGCTAGCATGTTCGGCCTTAATTATTATAATTTGAATGACGCGGAAGTTTTAGAGGAAACCCTCAATTTTTTACCGGAAGAAATTGCCCGTACTTATAAGATTTTGTGCTTTGCTAAGGAAAACAAGACAATTAAAGTCGGCATGGTTGAGCCAAATATTAAAGCGATAGAAGCAGTTAATTTTTTAGCAGCCGATGAAAAGCTGCAGGTTGAATATTTTTTAATTTCTGAAACTAGCTGGCAGAAAATTTTTAAGCAATATCAAAAAATTGAACAAGAGATTTCTAGCGCTTTGGAAGTCAAGGCGAAAGAAGAGGGAGATGAATTAGTCGAGGTTAAAACTGAATCGGATGATTTAAGTTCCGATGATATTAATAGCGCCCCGGTTTCTCGTATTGTTTCGGTAATTATCCGCCACGCAGTTGAAGCGCGGGCTTCTGATATTCATATCGAACCATTTGCTAAAGAAAGCCGCGTTCGTTATCGTATTGATGGTATTTTACATACTTCTTTGACTTTGCCCAAAAGTATTCATAATGCTGTTATCGCCCGTGTTAAGGTTTTAGCTAGGTTAAAGCTTGATGAAACTCGTATCCCGCAAGACGGACGTATCCGCCTAGTTGTTAATGGCAGGGAAATTGATTTTCGTGTTTCTACTTTACCACTTTCTTCTCAGGAAAAAGTTGTAATGAGAATTTTAGATAGCGTTAAGGGCGTCCAGACTTTAGAGAATCTAGGTTTTAATAAGATTGGTTTAAACCGCATCAAAGATGGGATTCAAAAAACTAGCGGCATGGTTCTTGTTACTGGCCCAACCGGTAGCGGTAAAACGACTACTTTATATTCTATTTTGAATATTGTAAATCAGGAGGGCGTTAATATTTCTACGCTTGAAGATCCGATTGAATATGAAATTAAAGGCATTAATCAATCGCAAGTGCGTCCGCGTATTGGCTTTTCTTTTGCTAATGGCTTGCGTTCTCTCCTACGTCAAGATCCAAATATTATCATGGTAGGAGAAATTCGTGATGAAGAAACAGCTGAATTATCAATTCATGCTTCTTTGACTGGACACTTAGTGCTTTCAACCCTACACACCAATGATGCGATTGGCGCTGTCTTTCGTTTGGTGGACATGAAAGTAGAAAGATTTTTACTCGCTTCTACTTTAAAAACAGTGGTCGCCCAGCGTTTAGCGCGCCGCTTGTGTGAATATTGTAAGCAGGAAACTACACTCCCTGAAGAAGCTAAACAAGAAATGGCTAATGAACTTAAGAGCTTGAAACCTGAGCTTATTAGGACTGAATTGCCGAACTTTACAACGATTGAAGAGCTGTTTATTAAATATAAGACATATAAGGCGGTCGGCTGCCAGCACTGTGAAAATACTGGGTATTCAAGTCGTATTTCCATTACCGAGGTTATTGATATAAATGATGAGTTAAAAGAAATGATAAACAATGGTGACAGAAATCTTAATATAGAAGTTGTTAAGAAAACTCAAGATTTTATTTCTATTAAACAAGACGGAGTAATCAAGGTTTTACAAGGCATAACTACAATGGAAGAAGTCTTGCGCGTTATTGAAAGTTAACAGGGAATAATATATGGCAATTTTTAGATATTTAGCTGAGGATTTAAATGGCCGCCGTAAACGAGGACAGGTTGTTGGTTTAAACGATTCTGACGCCTTGGCGCGTTTGCGTAAACAAGAGCTTAATCCGCTGACTGTTGAAAATATTACTAGTACGCTAGATAGTCGCTTTTTAATGTTGATTGCGCCGATTAAGATTAAAGACTTAGTTGTTTTTACTAGACAGTTTTCAGTAATGATTTCAGCCAATGTCACCGTGGTTGAGGCCTTGATGATTTTAGTTGACCAGACGGCTAATCTTAGTTTGCGCAACATGATTGCCGAAATTGCTTTCGAGGTTGATAGCGGGTCTTTTTTATCAGATGCCTTTAGCAAGCGCCCTCGTATTTTTTCTAATTTTTTTGTAAATATTATTCGTTCTGGAGAAACCTCTGGTAAATTGGATGAAGTTTTGAATTATTTAGCAGATGAGATGGAGCAGAATTATGATATGGTTGCCAAAATAAAGGGCGCGATGATTTATCCGATTTTTATTGTTTGTGGTTTGATTGGCGTTGGTATTGTCTTGATGGTTTATGTTATTCCTAATTTAACTCAGATTTTAACGGAAACAAATGCGGTGTTGCCGCTTTCAACTAGGATTGTTATTGCTACTTCTAATTTTTTTAAAGATTACCTTTGGTTGGTCGGTTTGATGGTTGTCGGCATTGGCGTCGGAATTCATTTTTATATTAAAACTTATATCGGACGCCTGCAGCTTGATATTTTAAAATTGCGCATGCCTATTTTTGGCAAGCTGTTCCGTTATATTTACTTAATGCGTTTTGCCCGTTCTTTATCTACTCTTCTTAAGGGCGGCGTTATTATTACTAAGGCATTAGAAATTACTGCTGATGTTATCGGCAATGTTGTTTATCGGGAAATAATTCTTGATACCTTAGAATCAATTAATGATGGTAATCCGGTTTATTCGGTAATGGATAAGAGCCGCTATATTCCAAAAATGGTTCCGCAGATGATTGCTGTTGGCGAGAAAACCGGAAAACTTGATGTTGTTTTGGATAAAGTTACCGATTTCTATGGCCGTGAAACTTCCAACATGCTTGATAATTTAAGCAAGTTGATGGAGCCGATTATCATGGTTGTTATGGGTATAGGTGTTGGTATTATGGTGGCGGCGGTTATTATGCCGATGTATAATATGGCTAGTCAATTTTAGTTAAGGTTCGCTTTTCTATTGCTGGTCATAATTATTTGTGCTAAAATAAAAATATACTATTTATCAAAACTATGAACAAGAAAAAACAAGGTTTTACGCTTATCGAATTGTTGGTGGTAATCGCCATCATCGGTTTGCTATCAACTCTGTCGATTCTCGCCTTGAACCAAGCGAGAGCTAGAGCCAGAGATGCGAAAAGAATTGCTGATGTTAAGCAGATCCAAACGGCGTTAGAGCTGTATTATAACGAAGCAGGAGAGTACCCCGCTTCAGTTACTCCAGGTCTTCCAATTAAATCTAGTGCAGGGAATGTTTATTTGGCCGCCGTCCCAGCTGCCCCAGAACCAGTTGATGGCTCAAATTGTGGTTTATCTGCTACTAAAGATTATACCTATGCTAGACAAGAAACCCCTGGTACTGGCGGATCTTATACTTTGCAATATTGTTTAGGCGCCACTATTAATAATATTACCGGTAACGTGAGACAAACCGCTTCTCCGGCTGGCATTAAGCTTCCATAATAGATTTGAAAGTTATAAATTTGATAGCATATAAAAAAGGAGCTGCAACTGGCTCCTTTTTTTATTTTTTGCTATGATTTTTATAAGATAAGGCTTATATATTTACGGTTAATTTTATGAAGTTGATAACGATGCAAGATGAGAAGATTTGGTCAGCCTTTGTGCTTGATAATAAAGGAGCTGCCGGCTCTGAATTTCTACTTAGTCCGGAGTGGACAGAGGTTGTCAAAGGAGAATATAACGAGGTTAAATGTTTGGCTATTGTTGACGACTTATCGCTTAATGATGTTAGTAAAATTTCCGCTTCAGAAATTTTAGTCCTTATTATAATTTCTCGTCGCAATTTAGGGCGCGGATTTTTTTATTGGTATGCACCGCGTGGGCCACTTTTGCAGTCTGGCTTGAGCAAAGAAAAGTCAGCTGAAGCTATTAAGTTTTTACTTAGAGCAATTAAACGCCTGAATCAGAAAGCCCTGTTTCTAAAGGTTGAACCGGCGAGCGCTGACGAAGATTTTTGGCGTTCAGTTTTTCCGTCACGTTCTTTGTCGGGAATTTTTCGTGTTCGCCGCGCTTCAGATATCCAGCCACGTGAGACTTTAGTTTTAGATTTAAAAAAGACTGACGATGAACTTTTATCAGCAATGCACCAGAAAACAAGATATAATATTCGCTTAGCACAGAAAAAGGGTGTTAAAATAATTGAGGGAAGGCCAGATGATTTTGAAGAGTTCTGGCGGCTCATGGCTATCACCGGCGGGCGTGATGGTTTCCGCTTGCACGACAAGGAACACTATCAGCTTTTAGCATCTTTAGAAAAAGAGAATATTCCAGGCAAGCCGGAATTTATTCGAATATTTTTTGCTGAGCATGAAGGCAAGAAAATTGCTACGGCCATGTTAAGTTTTTGGGGAGGAAGAGCTACTTATCTTCACGGCGGCAGTGATAATGATTTTCGGGAAGTGATGGCACCTTATTTATTGCAATGGGAGATGATAGTGCGCGCTAAGCAAGAAGGGGCATCGCTTTATGATTTTTATGGCATTAGCGATAAGAAGTGGCCCGGGGTAACAAGATTTAAGCGCGGGTTTGGCGGCGAGGAAAGAGTTTACCCCGGAGTCTTTGATATTGTTTTCCGTGTTTCTATGTATCGCTGTTATCGTTTAATTAAATTAGTAAAAGCGGTTATTAAGGGGAAATAAAAAAATCTCCCCTAGTAGGAGAGATTTTTTATGAAGTCCCTAAATGGTTCCTTGTTTGATTGAGACCAGACTTAACTATTTTATTATAGATCTTTTTTATCAAAAAGTCAACTATTTGTATTTATTCCGTTCATGCCCCAGATGTGGACCCGCGGGGAATTGAACCCCGGAGACCCAGTTGTTAAGTCTGGCCTCGGAACCATTCCCGGGCCCACATCACTTCAATTTTAAACTATTAGTCCTGAACACGATTTAAAAATATTCTGTCTAAAAACTAAACTTATGTTAGAGATTTTAAATACTACCAAGAAACATGTCTGCGGTCGTAAGGCGCGTCGCTTGAGTGATGATATTTTATCTTTTTACAAACTAAGTGATAAAGATGTTTCGCTTGTTGTTGTCGGCGATAGAAAAATGCGCAACTTAAACCGTGATTTTCGGGGGTTAGATAAGCCAACTGATGTTTTATCTTTTTCAGCAACAAAAAATCCCTTAACAAAAAAAACACCTGGTCAAAATTTACTTGGAGAAATATTCGTTAACCTTGATGAGGCTGGCCGCTATGAAAAATATATAGAGCTATTTGGACGACGCCGCTCGCGCGAATATATTTTTTATTTTCTGTTTGCCCATGGGCTGCTACATTTAGTTGGTTATGATGATAAGACGGAGAAGGGAAGGTTGGTTATGGTGGAAATTGGAACTAAGTTTATGAGCAGATTATTTACAGAAAAAGTGATATAATATAGCTATGAGAAGCGGTCTGAAAAAGATTTTAATATTTTTAGCCGGAAGTTTGTTGTATTTCGGGTTTTTTTTATTAGCGCCGACAGTCGAAGCGGCCACTTCAACCGTGCGCGGTAAAGCCTATTGGGGCGATTATGGCTATATGTATTTTCATTGCCTTGATGATGTGATTGGCGAGCGTTTTAATGAAACAGAAAATCTAGCTGGCGCAAATAAATATCAGCCGCCTGGTGAAGACTTGTTCCATTTTTATTCCGCTCCTTGTACGGATTTAGTCCATGGCGTAGAAATAGACTCGAGCGGTATTCTTTCTGGCAGCGCTTGGAATCCTTCGGTGGGGTTAATTAATTTTTTTGGACCTAGTGCTCCGGAGTATGGCTTTAATTCAAACTGTCCCCAGTGTGTTCAGAGTAATAATTGTATCGGTTGTTATAATTTTAATGACCAGCGTGTTTATGGCTATGCACAAATTGCAGCGACCGGAGAATATATTAGTTTAAGCAAATCCGGCACGCTAGTTAATATTTATACTAAAGCCGGCACTCCGGTTTATCCTTTAGCTAGCGGTATAAGTCTTGGAGATTTTGCTGGCACAGCGGTGATGGATAGCGGTATTAAGCCTAACGTCAGTTTTAATTGTCGGACTGAAAATTATCCAGGGACTGATACTTGCGCTACCAGACAATACCGTGTTTATATCGGCGGCTTAATGATCGGCCGCCTTAGCGCGCCTAATTGGTCGTATGATAACGCTTGTAATAGCGGCGCTTTGCGAGCAGTGCTTCGCTGGGAGAAATATGCTGGCGAACAGAGTGCTTTTGAGGTTGTGGTAAATGATGAAAACACTCTAAGCACGACGACTGGAGAATATGTTTGTTGGTCTGGTAAAAAAAATCAGCCTGAAACATATCAATATGTAATTTCGAATACTAACCCTGATTGTGGCGGGCGCCTAGACTACAACACCTCGTACTATTGGTGGGTGCGCGGGTATGATGCTGATGGCAAAGCGACTGATTGGGTACAATATGATACTAATAGCAGCACTGATACCGATCAGAATCTTGACGGTAACACCATGACCTTTCAGACTTTTCGCCACGAATTTCCTAGCCCCTTTTTTTCTTGGTCGCCCTTTAGCGTAACTACAGGGACAACTACTGTTTTCACCAGCGAATCTTTTGCTTATGATGATGCCGCCCCAACTTTGCCGCCAGTAAGCTGCGATTCAACTCGTTGTCCGGGCTATTTATGGACGACAAGTGATGTTAACGCTATTATCTCCGCAACAACTAGTCCGGTTACTGATATTAATTTTTGGTCAGCGACTAATACTGTAGTTACTCTACGCGTTACTGATTATGCAGGTTATGTTTGCAGCACTTCGACTGTCCTAAGGATAAATTATGACTTGCCGCTCTGGCGTGAAGTTAAGGCGCAATAATTTAGGATTATGAAAATTTTAATTCACATAAAAAATAAATATTGCCGCCCAGGATTAACGCTGGTTGAACTGATAGTGAGTCTATTTATTATTTCTTTTATTACTGCTCTTTTTGTTGCTAATTATCGGTCCAGCAATAAGCGTACAGATTTAGTGATGACTTCTCAAGTAGTTGTGTCTGATATTCATCGGGCGCAAAATAATTCTCTTGGTCTGGTAAAATATGGCGAAGAATTGCCGGCGGGCGGCTGGGGGGTTAATTTTGATCTAAATCATAAAGATCGTTATGTAGTTTTTGCTGATTTACAGGAGCCGCTTATCAATGGGCAGCCAGCTACCGGTTATCGAGTTTATGATCCTTATACTGAAAGCGACATTGAAAAAGGAGCAAAAGTAGTAATGCTCCCGCCGGAAATAGAACTAGTTTCTTTAAGAATGGCTGGCTATGCTCTGCCTGTTTATTCGGCTAATGTGACTTTTTTGCCGCCTGACCCCCGGATTAATATTTATGCTCAGGGGGCAACATCAACAATGCTTGAAGTTGGCGTTCTGGAGCGTCAGAGCAACATTATTAAGTATATCCAAGTAAATTTTTTAGGCTTAGCGGAAGTTGTTGACGAGCCATGGCAATAAGCTAACATTAATATGGCTTTAAGAATAAAAATAAAAAATAAAAATTACGCTAAACCAGGTTTTACTTTAGTAGAAATAGTAGCGGTTTTATTTGTAATTTCCATTGGCTTAATCGGCGTCTTGTCTTTAATCGTGCAGAATATCCAGAGCCAAAATATTAATAAAAATACTATTACTGCTTATCAGCTTGCTCAGGAGGGAATAGAGTTGGTGCGCAAGGTTAGGGATTCAAATTGGTTATCTGTTAACCCTTGGAACGATGGAATCTTGCCAGGAGAGTATTATATGGATTATCAAGATGATTTGCCGCACATCCTTGTTTCTGGGAGCGGTGCTTTGTATAAGGATGCTAACGGCTTTTATGTCCATGATGCAGGAGAATTAACACCGTTTAGCCGGACGATAGAAATTGAACAGATAAGTGCTAGTGCCTGCCGTGTTTATTCCCAGGTTACTTGGAGTGATAGAAACAATATTTTTAATTATGACGTGGAAACGGTTTTATATGATTGGTATTAATTTAAAGAAAAAAAAAGAAAAGCGCGGTTTTTCCTTGATAGAAGTCTTGGTGTCTGTTTCTTTGTTTGTTGTGATTACTATGTCGGCGACTGAGATTTTTAAAATGGTCATTGAGGGGCAGCGGGATGCGATTGCCAGTCAGAACGTCCAGGAAAGTTTGAAATATTTTTTTGAAGTTATTGGCAAAGAGATGCGAATGGCTAGGCGCAATGACGGCTCTTGTTCTAATGTTCCAGCAGGAGAGATTTTTCAAGTTGGCAGTAATAGCTTGGGGGATGTTTTGTATTTTAAAAATTATTACGGCCAGTGTATTGCTTATCAGCTAGTTTTGGATGGGGAAATACAGCGTTTTCAAATTTCTCGCGATGCTAATCAAGGCTTTATCTCTCCGCAAAAAATTAATATTGAAGCTTTGCGTTTTTCGCTTGACGCCACCGGACAGCCGGTAGTGACAGTTTCTATTAAAGCCTGGGCGGTCGGCGAAGATCGTTCCAAGTCGGAAATGGAAATTCAGACCAGTGTTACTTCACGGTATTATAAATAGATTTTCTATGTTAGGTTTGAAAAATAAATTTTATAAATTTAAACTCCGTGGCAGCGCCATGATACTAACCATGTTTTTGTTGGCCGGTATTTTAATTGTAGCCATGAGCGGCTCCTATGTCGTTTTAGTCGGTATTACTGCCGGAGGAATTCAAGCGCAATCTACTAAAGCTTATTTTGCGGCCGAGTCCGGCGCGGAGTTTATTATTTGGGATGTACGTAAAAATGGCAATATTCATGGTCCTGAAGTCATGAGCGAGACCATTCCGCTTACAACAGGTTCGTTAACTATTCCTAATCTTTCGTATGAAGTATTTTTTACCAAAAATCCACCTCGAACTTATGTTTCAATCGGTGATTTCCAGTCATCCAAAAGAAGCGTTGAGGTTAGTTTTTAAAAATGGTATAATTTAAGTAACCGAAACAGTTTAAAAATAGAGAGTAAAATAAAGTTTTTCACCAATCATAATGCCCCTAATTAAGGGAAAAAACAAAGCGAAAATTACAGCCGCTATTTTATTAGTAGTGTCTTTTTTGTTTGTTGAAATAAGAACAGTGAACGCTTTGAACATAGCAACTTATTCTAAGCCTTGGAACGGAACTTTATCGGCAACGGAATGGAATAATTTGGCTAATGATTTTTTAAATAAAGACGGAGCGGCGACCTTAATGGGTCCGCTGACGATTGGTTCGAGCTCAACATCTTCCTCGCTGTATATATATGGCGGTATTTTAAGTCCAGTTAATGCTTCTTATATTTCTTCTGGTGAATTTGGAAGTTTAGCTGGTTATGGAAATTATTACTTTGGTGCAACTGGTTTAGGAAATGTCGGAATTGGCACAACTACTGCTAATCATAAATTAACTGTTCAGGGTGATATTAATTTTACCGGTAGTTTATTAAACAATGGTGCGCCTTTTACTGGCAGCCGCTGGGGATTAAACGGAACATC
>CAZZBQ010000006.1:0-31311 GCA_964652745.1 uncultured Gammaproteobacteria bacterium | reverse complement strand
TTAGCCAACTTATCCTCATCAACTTCTAATTCATATAAAATTTCTGCTAAAGACTTATCATGATGACTGCAGAAGGGCAAAATACTTAAAACATCAACACTGGCCTGATGCAATTGCCAAGCCTCAATAAAACCAGAAATAATTGCTGACTGCAAACGCTCAGTCAAGGCTCCTTCGCCCGCTTTGTTCTCTTCGGCCATTTTATCCAAATGCCTGTCAACCATTGAAACTAATTTCTGCGCATCAACATTAAGACGAATAAACAAACTCTGCACTTCTTTATCCTGAAGAGAAGCGCGAAAAAAATGAATAATATCGGCTTGCGATAATTTTAATTTCTTAGCCAACAAATAAGCTTCATCAATTATATGAGAAGCATTCTTAGAAAGTGCCCGAGAAACATTATAACGCTTGACAGTCTTTGCTCCTCGCTTTTTATTTTCCTTAAATAAACGATAGTCTATTCGCTTGGCGGCTGCAGCCGCTCCACTAGATTTATAAAATAAAAACAAATCAAACCAAAGAGAAAGTAAAAAAATAGAAATTAATAAATCTGGCTCAGTCCAGAAAAAAAGAATATCCCAAGGCTGTGTTTGAAGATAATCAAGATGTAGATAAACCCAGGTTAAATACGCCCCCCAGCCAGCAAAAATTACTAACCAAGAAATAAAACCAAACAAACGATTTATTTCTTTTCTAGTTCTATCAAGAACAATCAGCGAACGTTTAATAGATTTTTCCCAATACAAAAAACAACCTAAAAACCAGGTGCCCTTCCCCTGTCCGCCGCTATCCTCAATAAATTCAAGCGTATTTGATTTTGTTTTACCCTGATAATCCATATTACCCGCCAATCTGAAAAATAAAAGCAACAACTAAAAAAAGCGGCGCTGCTAACCAAAGCACAGCCGCTACCAAAACAAAGACTAACCAAAATAATAAAACTAAACCGCGGAAAATTATCTGAACAATACGAATAAAAAAACTTATCAGCCTCCCTGCCCAATCATATTGACCATACATAGGTACAAAAATATTTTTTAACCAGACAGAAAATCCCAAAATCTGTTCTTGCCCCAACCAAAAGCGACCAAGTTTTTTTAAAGTTTCTAAAAAGCCGACGCTATACCACCAGATGGGAAAATAAACAATTTCACCTGCGGTCTTAGCAATCAATTGGCTACCGTATGTTAAAAAATTATGTTTGAACATAAGCTAGAATAACATTTTTATTTTAACATAAAAGCAAAATTATCACAATTTAAATATTGACAATATTTTGGCGGCATATTATGATGTCATTAGCACTCTAATATAAAGACTGCTAACTACTAAACTATAAATATATGTTCAATAAATTTACTGATAAATCACAAGAGGCTATCATTAATTCCCAGGTGATCGCCTCAAACTATGGGCAGCCAAATATAGAAGCTCTCCATATCTTTCTAGCTCTTTTAGAACAAAATGAAGGCTTAGTAAAACCCATCTTAGAGAAAATGAAAATAGATCCAGAAAAAATAGAAATTAAAACAGTTGCCGCTTTAAAAAATTTACCACGTATTAAAATTCGACCAAATGATGGTCCAGTCCAAGCTGTTTCCGGAACTGCTGAAACTGCCGCTATTTTAGAAAGGGCTAAAAAAGAAGCAGACGGCATGAACGATGAATATATTTCTACCGAACACATCCTTTTAGCGCTTGTCGGCATCCCCTCGCCTGCCCAGGAGATTCTCTTAAGTTTCGGCGTTGAATATCAAACTATCAAAAATATTCTAAAAGAATTGCGCGGCGCCCAAAATGTTAACGACCCTTTTCCAGAAAATAAATTTCGTGTACTAGATAAATATACGACCAACCTAACAGAAATGGCGCGCCAAGAAAAACTTGATCCAGTTATTGGCCGCGACACGGAAATTAGACGTATCATGCAGGTCTTGTTGCGCCGCACTAAAAATAACCCGGTCTTAATCGGCGAAGCGGGTACCGGTAAAACTGCTATAGTAGAGGGATTAGCCCAGCGTATCGTTTCCGGTGATGTACCGGAAAATTTAAAAAATAAAGAAATTATTGCTCTTGATTTAGGCGCGCTCGTAGCCGGCGCAAAGTTTCGTGGCGAATTTGAAGATAGATTAAAAGCGGTTCTTAAAGAAGTAAAATCACAGAACGGTCGTTTTATTTTATTTATTGATGAGCTCCATACTTTAATCGGCGCCGGTGCTTCCGAAGGAGCGGTGGACGCTGCTAATATGCTAAAGCCGGCTCTAGCACGTGGCGAACTACGAACAATTGGCGCAACTACTACCAAGGAATACCAAAAATATATTGAAAAAGATGCCGCCTTAGAAAGAAGATTCCAGCCAATTTATGTCACCGAGCCAAGCATTGAAGACACAATTAGTATGTTACGTGGCTTAAAAGAAAAGTATGAAGTCCATCACGGCGTCCGCATTACCGATAATGCAGTTATTGCGGCCGCTAAATTATCACACCGCTACATCAGCGACCGCTTCTTACCAGATAAGGCAGTTGATTTAATTGATGAAGCGACATCTTCTCTGCGCATGGAAATTGATTCAATGCCTGATGAGCTGGATCAGCTTAAACGTAAAATAAACCAACTGGAACTCAATAAGGCCGGACTAATGACTACTGATAAAAAATCAGCAAAAATCCGCGCCATCAATCAAGAACTCGCCAAGCTGAAAGAAAAGTCTACCCAACTGGAACTCCATTGGAACAATGAAAAAAATATTATTTCACAAATCAGAGATTCTAAAAAAGAAATTGAAGATTTAAAAATAAAATCAGAAATTGCCCAGCGCCAAGGAGCTGATTTAACTGAAGTGGCTAAAATAAAATATGGATTAATTCCTGACTTAGAAAAGAAAATTGATAAATCACAGGCTGATTTATTAAAAATTCAAAAAAAGGGACAAAGAATTTTAAAAGAAGAAGTTGACGAAGAAGATATTGCTAAGGTTGTTGCCCGCTGGACAGGCATACCAGTTAATAAAATGCTTCAGGACGAAATTAGAAAGCTCAGCGAATCAGAAAAGGTGCTCAGTCAGGAAGTTATTGGCCAAGAAGAAGCAATTAAAGCCGTATCAAACGCTTTGCGTCGTTCTCGAGCGGGTATCAATGAAGAGAAAAAACCAATTGGTTCTTTCTTATTTGTTGGACCGACTGGCGTGGGCAAGACCGAACTAGCCAAAACTTTAGCTCGTTTCATGTTTGATGATGAAAAGTCTCTTATTCGCTTAGACATGAGCGAATTTATGGAAAAACATTCTGTGGCTAAACTGATTGGCTCACCCCCTGGCTACATTGGCCACGAAGATGGCGGACAATTAACTGATAAAGTTCGCCGCCATCCTTATAGCGTTGTCCTGTTTGATGAAATTGAAAAAGCCCACCCCGACATGTTTAATGTTCTCTTGCAGATTTTAGATGACGGCCGCCTAACTGATTCTAAGGGTAGAACGGTTAACTTTAAAAATACTATCATTATCATGACTTCTAACTTGGGTAATGAAGTAATTAAACAATACTCTATCGGCTTCAGTGATCAAAGCGACCATGGCAATGCTAATCAAACGCGAACCACTGAGATGAAGGAAAAAATTGATAAGATTCTAAAAGATAATTTCAAGTTAGAATTCTTAAATCGTATTGATGAAATTGTATTATTTCACAGCTTAACTCCAATAGCTCTAGAAAAAATTGTTGATTTGGAGCTACTCAAAGTAGAAAAGCGTTTATCCGGAAAAAATATTGATCTTAAAATCGGCGCTAAAGTCAAAAAAATGCTAGCCGAAAAAGGTTATGACATTACTTATGGCGCCAGGCCACTAAAACGAATCATCCAAAACTTCATTTTAGACGAACTTGCCCTAGAAATCATTGAGGGTAAAATCCAGGAAGGCGCTCGGGTAAAAATAGACTTAGGAGAAAAGGACGAGGCGGAAATTAAGGTTCTAAAATAAGCTACTAAAAAATATTAGCCAAAAACCCGTAAAAAGCGGGTTTTTGGTTGCTTTTCAGAGCTGATTATACTATAATACAAAACGTCATCAAAGTTAAAAATTATTCTAAAGATAAACTAAAATGAAAAAAAATACTCTTATTCTGGGCCTCTTAATTATGGTTGGTGCCCTGATTTTTTCTCAAAATATAATTTCACCGGCAAAAGCTCAGACCGAACTAGATCCTGACTTTAATCCTAGTCTAATTATCTCAGATACTGACTTAATGGACTACTCCTCCATGACTTTAGCCGATATCCAAACATTTCTACAAAATAAAAACAGTTATCTGGCTAATTACATAACTCCTAACAACAACGGGGTGATGAAAACCGCGGCCGAGATAATCTACGATGCAACTAATCGTAATTTTGATTGTGAGGGCGTGACTTTAAGCGACACACCGACTGAAGAGGAGAAGCGCCTAAAATGCCGCACCATCACAACTGTCAGTCCAAAATTCATCTTGGTCTTATTACAGAAGGAAGCTAGTTTAATTGAGGATAGCAATCCAGCGCAAAGTCGCCTTGATTGGGCAACTGGTTATGGTTGTCCCGATAATTGGGCTTGCAATCCTTACTACAAAGGATTTGGCAAGCAGGTTAATAGCGCTGCCTTACAATTCCTTGCCTACATGGATGAACAGTATCGCTATAAATACCAAGCTGGCAATGCTTACACCTTTACCAACCCTTACGGCACAATTTCCCAAGAGCCAATGACGGTCATCCCACAAAATAAAGCCACGGCCGCTCTCTATAACTACACCCCCCACGTTTTTAATGGTAACTACAATACTTACAAGTTATTTAAGCGCTACTTTTCTACATCGCCGTCTTCCGTTTCCCTTGTCTATCCAGATGGTTCTTTACTTAAATTAGCTGACGGCCCAGGTGTCTGGTTAATTGAAAATGGCAAAAAAAGACCATTTTTGAATTACGCTTCTTTAATTTCTCGTTTCAACCCAAATCAAATTTTAATTTCTTCCAAAACACTAGTTGATGCTTACCCAACCGGAGAAAGTATTAAATTCCCTGACTATTCTTTAGTTCAAACTCCGGATAAAACAATTTATCTATTAGCTGGCGCAGAAAAACATCCCTTTGACAGTCTTACTACTTTTAAAGCAATCGGCTTTAATGCCGAAGAAATTGAACCAGCTAGCGAAGCAGAGTTGATGGGTTATTTAACTGGCAAAGCAATTACTGCAACTTCAACCTACGTCACTGGCGCGTTGCTGCAAGATTCAAAAACTGGCGGCGTCTATTATGTTGAAAATGGCACAAAAGCTCCAATTACTGACAAAGTTTTCTTAACCACAAAATTCAAGGGTAAAAGCATAATCAAAGCTACGCCAGAGCAATTAACTGCTTATACTACAGTTTCACCAGTTATATTTAATGATGGCACTCTATTAAAATCGGAATCATTTCCAGTGGTATATTTGATTTCTAACGGCGCCAAGCGCGCTTTCGCTGATGAAGCTGCTTTTAGGAACTTAGGTTATAGTTTCGAAAACGTAATTAGTGCGTCCTCTCAAGTTCTTTACCAGTACCCCTTAGGTGAAGTTATCAAATAACTTATGCCTATAATCAAAACCTTTCTTCTCCCTCATTCCCCTTTATTGGTTCCGGAAATTGGACGCGCCAACCATGTCTTCTTAGATAAGACAATGGCTGCTTACAATAAAATAAGAGAAGATATAACAAATGAAAAAATTGATACCTTAATTATATTTTCTCCACACCTTAATATGGGCGGCGCTTCTTTTTTAATAAATTGTGCTCCAGAAATGTTGATTGATTTTCAAGATTTTGGATTTATTCCGCCAAGAATCCCTATTAAGGGTGATGTGCCCCTAGCTGATCAAATAAAAAATTCCTTAAAAGATATCGCCCCCATCCAAATGTTATCAGAGAATATTTTAGATTATGGCAGCGGCATTCCTCTTTATATTTTACGCGACCAACAAGGTCGTCTTCCTAAAATAATAATTATTTCTTCTTCCGATGAGCTAGATTTAAATACTCACTTTGAATTAGGTAAAAAATTAAGTAGTATCTTGGAAGGTAATGAAAAACGAATTGCCCTTATCGCCTCCGGCGATTTATCACATCGCCTAAAACGCAAGTCTCCTGGTGGGTATTCGTCTAAAGGACCAAAATTTGATAACCGCCTCATTGAACATTTAAGCGATGCCAGTAGTGCCACTGAAAATATTCTGAAGTTAGACAAAAAATTAATTGTCGATGCGAGTGAATGTGGACTAAAACCAATTATTATGAGTCTCGGCACCATCAATCATCGCTCCTGGCGAGCAGACATTCTTGCTTATCAAACTGATTTCGGTGTAGGCTATCTCAGTTTAGAGTTCCATCTAACTGACCAACACTAATATGAACGTAAGTGATGAAAATAAAAAAATAGATGAAGGCTTTAAGTCTTTTGCTGATATTTTCAAACAGAAGCCCAAAATAAAACCGCCAGCTTATCCTTGGCAAGATTTAGCGTTACGCATAATTAAAGAGTTATCAATCCCCGCCTTCAAGCGCAGTTCAGTTTTTAAAGTCTGCCGCGACTTACCAGAAGCAACTATTGTTTTAGCGCTAAATGATACTAAAGAATTATGCAAAAGCGGCGCCAGTTGGAAATACTTCTTTAAGATAATTGATGGAATCAAGAAAAAATAATATGGCTAAGCAACTAGATATAATTACTCACCCTAATCCTATACTGCGCAAACGCTCCGCGGAAATAAAACCGGAGCAGATTTTGGATAAAAAAATGCGCTCACTTTTGACTGATATGGAGGCAACAATGAAAAAACGCGACGGCGCCGGGCTAGCCGCTCCCCAGGTCGGCCTTAATATCAGATTAATCGTCATCCATCACGACAAAAAAACTATATTCTTAATTAATCCTAAGATAACTAAGAAGTCATGGGCACGAGAAATAGAAGAAGAGGGTTGTTTATCGGTCGTCAATGAAAAAGGCGAAATCATCTACGCTCCAGTATCACGTCATAAAAAAATAAACTGCCTTTATCTAGATGAAAAAGGCAGACAAAAAAGTTTAGCGGCGGAAAAGATGTTAGCTAGAGTAATCCAACACGAAGTAGATCATCTTGACGGTATTTTATTTATAGATAGAATTAAGTCTTAGCACGGTGCTTAAATAAATAATATAAAAGCCAAATTGCAGTCGCAATTAATAGTACAATTTTTAATTCCTGATAATATTTAATAAGTAAGTCCTGATTAGCACCCAAGACGTACCCAAAAACAGCGAGAATTATTACCCAGAAAAAAGATCCTAGCGCAGTCAAGCCGATGAAAGGAGTAAGTGGCATTTTGGTAAATCCAGCCGGAATAGAAATAAGCTGTCTTACAACAGGGATAAAACGAGAAATAAAAGTTGCTTTCTTAGAATTTTTCAAAAACATTGCCTCCGCTCTTTCTAAGTCAGCTTTTTTTAAACGCAAAACTTTAGCTAGCTTCGTTTCTAATAAACGATAAACCAGAGGACGACCTAACCATAAAGCTAAATAGTAGTTAATGAGTGCCCCAAATAAGCTTCCTAAAGTACCGAGAACAACAACCAAAATAATATTCATTTTCCCCTGGCTCGCTAAATAAGCCGCTGGCGGTATCGCTAATTCGGAAGGAAACGGCACAAAAGAACTTTCAATTGTCATTAATACAAAAACACCGACATAACCCATGCCTTCAAAGACTACTAAAACCCAAGTAATAAAAGCTCCTACCATTTTATTATTTAACAAATACTTTCAAGTTTATCCTTATCAATCATAACATGAATAAAAATAGATACAAAATAATCTTCATGGGCACTCCCGATTTTGCCCTACCCGGATTTCAAGCAATATTGTCTGACCCCACCTTTGAGGTTATCGGCGTTTTTACTCGTGCTGATAAGCCAGTCGGAAGAAAGCAAATATTAACAGCCCCACCAGTTAAAATTTTAGCCCGAGAAAATAACATCCCAGTTTTTCAACCAGAAAAAATTAAACCAGAAGTAGAAAAAATTAAAAAATTAGAGCCTGATTTAATCGTCGTAATTGCTTATGGCAAAATTATCTCTCAAGAAATTTTAGATATTCCCAAATACGGTTGCATAAATGTTCATGCTTCCCTACTTCCCAAATATCGTGGCGCCGCCTGTTTAAATGCACCAATAATTAACGGTGATAAGGAAACTGGTATAACTATTATGAAAATGGAGGCTGGTCTAGACACTGGCCCAATTTTGCGTCAAGCTAAAATTCAATTAACCAACAAAACAACCCTACCGGAAGTTCATGATAAACTTGCTCAGTTAGGCGCCGAGATTCTTCCTCAAACTTTAAAAGACTGGGTTATTGGAAACATCGAGCCACAGAAACAAGACGATTCACAAGCAAGCTATATTTCTGTTCTTAAAAAAGAAGATGGACGACTGGATTGGTCGCGACCAGCTAGTGAACTTGATTGTTTAGTTCGTGGTCTTAACCCGTGGCCAGGCACTTTTACTCATGATAAAAATGGTAAAATTGTTAAAATACTGGTTTCCGAGGTTTATAAGGTCACCACATCAGAAATAGACAAAAAAGAAATAATTGGCGAAGTTTCGCTAAAAAATAACAATATTTGTGTTAAGTGTGGACAAGATTATTTAGTTATACTAAAATTACAAACTGAAGGCGGAAAAGCGCTAAAGACACAAGAATTTTTAAGCGGGCACGCTAATTTTATCGGTCAGGTTTTGAAGTAAAATTAAATTATAAAGGTCCCTTCGTCTAACGGCTAGGACGCCAGGTTCTCATCCTGGTAATAGGGGTTCGATTCCCCTAGGGACTACCATATGAAAATAACAATTTGCGGCAGCATCGCTTTTTATCAGGAAATGGAAAAACTCAAAATGACATTAGAGGCTAATGGGCACGAAGTGTTTATCCCCTTACTTAATAATGAAGCGCCAGCCGAAATGGGCGGTGGAAAAACAGTGTACTTTGGTAAATATATTGATGATAACGGAGGCACAGACGCTTTCCCTCCTAACCACGAAATTTGGAACCTAAAAGAAAAAGCAATTCGTGATCATTACGATAAAATTGAATGGTGCGATGCAATCATTGTTTCTAATCATGAAAAAAGAGGCATCACTGGCTATATCGGTGGGAACACTTTAATTGAAATTGGTGTAGCTTTCTTTTTAAAAAAACAAATATATATTCTCAATCCAATTTCCTCAGAGCTTTCTTATAAGCAAGAAATATACGGAATGAAACCTGTTTTACTTAACGGCGATTTAAGCCTCATAAAATAATTACAAAAGTAAAAGCCCGAAGCTAGTTCGGGCTCTTGCTTATCTTCAGCGATGTTACCTGCGGGATTATTGCTTAAGCAACATCGGCTCGACGACTGGCATTATTTCTATCGTTCCCTCTTCTCTTGGCTCAATTGCTGGCATAGGCTCAGAAACATCCTCCATAATAAGAGGCATAAATTCAGGCTGTTTACCTAATTCGGCAATCATTTCTTTAACTAGAGGAACGACAATATAATTCTGTCCATAATAGTATACCATATCAGCTGGACGGTTGATAATTGGGAAAATTAAGGCCGGAACTAACAACTCATCATTCTTGCCATTATCATATTTCCAAGTCTGGACATAGGCGCGAGTTGGAGTTCCTAGCTCTACTGTCTGTAAATTCTCCTCAGACATATAGTAATTGCGACTGAAGCCACCATTTTCCGCTGTCTTTACGATTACCGAAGAATCAGTTTCTAAAGCGTAGTCAGAAGCTTCAAAGTTATAAGGGAAAAGACCATACATACTAGAAACGGCATTCTTTAAAATATTAACAGTAACGCGCAAGCCATAATATCCACCACTCTGATCACGAACTTCCTCGCCATCAACAATTAATGGATAAACGATATTGGCATATTCAGGAATATAATAGTTAGCCTTATCTTCAGATGCTTCATACCAGGCCCGCCAAGAATTATCAACTTTGGCTTCACCATAATGAGCGCGATTTACTTGATGAGCATTTAAGAAATTATCAGCCATCGCAATAACTGCGCTATCAGCTGGCACATCATTTATTTTTAAACGAAAACTGTCCCAACAAGCTTGATCGCTACCACAAGCCTCTCTTTCGGCATATCCCCAGCGATTCCAGTTTTCATAAATATTTACTAAATCTTCCTGAAGGTCAAAAGAAATTATTAATCCCATATCCTTATCTTCAGTAACTGAGAAATTAGCCATCTTGAGATTCTGGAAAGTATCTAGACTTAAATCAGAAAGACCAAAAGAATTTAAGGTTCTTGCCATGCTGGTAGCGATATCACCTCTTCCCTTAAGGCGACGATAGACTGCAGCACTGTCTTCGGTCATTTCAATCGGATCGCCAGCATAAACATATTTAAAACCATAAGCAGGAGCGATCATTTTAGAAGATGCTATACCTCCTCCGCCGCCCATACCAACAGCGCCAATGGTTACCGCTTGATCAAGAGCAACAACATCAACCTCAGCTGATTCTGAACTCACAACACTGAAATTAGCAGTTGCAGAAGCATCAGCTACTGCTATGCTTGTTGGAGCAATTGCTGAACGCTCTTGAATATTTCCATCTTGGCCAGTAACACTAGCAAGGCTACCAAAAGCGCCAGCGGCAACCTTTACCACACCTTCTCTTTGGCCAGCTTTATTTAGGCTTAAACTTCCAGGAATTCGATTATTAATTCCGGAGAAATTTATTAAAGCTAGAAAAAGCAGACTAGCTACCGCCAAAGATCCGGCGGCTAGATAAATTTTATTATTCATAAAATTAAAGTTAAATATTTTATCAAAACTAAATTTTTGTTTATCACCTAGCTGTGCCTCAGCCATAATCTGCGACTTTAAACGGGCGGCAAATTCTTGATCAAACTTAGTGTCGGGTCGAATTTTTCCCATCCGTGAAATAAGTTTGATTAATGTTGCCTCGTGCACTCGCAAACTTTCGTCAATTGCATAGAGCTCAACCAATATGTTTTTTATTTCATCGTCTTTCATATATTTTAATGATTACAGGAGCAAGAATTATTAAGGCCAATGGAATACGCATACGAATCTCCTTTAAAGCGCGACTGAGTGACATTTTAACTGCGCCCTCATTCTTATCTAAATATTCTGCAATCTCTCGAAAACTAAGTCCCAACCAGAAACGCATGATTATTATTTCCCTGTCCTGATTTTTTAATTTCTTCAATTCTTCTTTTACGGCTCCAATCTGTAAGTTATTTTCTATTTTAGCAAACATATTTTCCGGATCAGCTAAATCCCAGCAGTCATCAATATCAATATTATCTTTTTTCTGACGATAATAATCGGATACAGTACGGCGAGCAATCGCATAAAGCCAGGCAGAAAAACTTTCAGACTGGCATTGAGCAATATTTTTCCAGGCTTTCATGAAAACCGTACTAGTAATATCCTCCGCAATTTCCTTATTTAATGTCTTGTAAAAAATAAAGTCATATATCGGCTTAATGTGGCCATCATAAAGCCGACCGAACGCCTCGGCATCACCTTGCTTGGCCGCATTAACAAGCGGCGATTTATCTCGAGAAAAAGAAGTTATGGCCATATTATCTACTTCTATTATACTAGACGCTGATTAATATAAAAAGTAACGAATTTTATAAATCTTGACAAAACAATACAAATATGCTATAATATACCTATAAACAAAGACTAAAAAATACTATGAAAAAGTTAAATTTTTTTGCAATATTACTCATTCTTTTGCTTAACCTAATTGTTTTACAGCCAACAAAGGCTGCTGGTACAATTTATAATATTAAGCAAAGTAAGCTAGAAAATGGCTATATTACTGTTAGCTGGTTGACCGAACAAGACACAACCGGCTACCTTATATTTGGCATCTCTCAGGACAATATGCCCTTTCGCGTGGGCAGTGCCACTCCTGGACGCTATCATAGTGCTGATATAACAGGGCTAAAAAACGGTCAAGCATATTATTTTAAAATTTATGCCCAAGGCATTAACGGCGGGCAAAGCGAATCATTCGTCGGTTATGTAAACCCAAAAAATATCCAAGACGAAACTGGAGCAGAAATCAATGATATTAAAAAAGTACAAGCCACCGACAAGGGGGTTGCCTTATCTTTTTCTACTAGTGAAACCTCTAAAACCGAGATTAGCTATGGAACATCCATTAATAACTTAACCAAGACTTGGCGCGATTCTTCTTATCGTACAGATCATTTTGCAACAATTACCGGACTACAAGCTGATACAAAATATTTTTTCAAAATAATTTCCACAGATAAGGACGGCAATCGTCGCGAACAAACAAAAGAAATTAAAACATCTTCTTATCCAATCAACGAAATAAAAATTAGTAATTTAAAACCAGAGAGCTATGGGCAATCACCCATAATGGCAGAAAATGCTTTTATCTCTTGGGATACCAATGTTATTGCTACTGCTGAGATAAAATATGGAACAAGCGCCGATAAACTTAACAAAACATTAAAGTCTAACTCTACGCCAACCTTAAACCATCAGATAGTTTTGAAAAACTTGGAACCAAACACTACTTATTTTTACCGAATAAACTTAAAAAGCTCGCTTCTAAACAAATCCTATTCTAGCCAAATATATTCTTTTAAGACTGCCCCGCTTACCAAGGCTTATTTAAGCATGCAGTATCAAAGCGGCGAACTGGTAAAATATAAAACCACAACCTATCTTTTATATAATGAACAAAAGATCCCCCTATACAGCACTGAGAAGGCTAGAACTGTCGCTCAAAATAATGAAGTTAGAAAAATTGAACAGAAATATTTAAATGAATACGAAGAAACTTATCCATACTGGGGTATATTTCATGATGGCCAAGTTGTTAAGGAGGCAAAGAAAAGTACCATCTATCTTATTGATGGCGAGTATCGTCGCCCAATTGCCAACTGGCAAGTATTTTCTTATCTTAATTATCAGGCAGACGACATTGTAATTGCTACTAAAACTCAATTAAATAAGTATAAGTTAGGAACAGTTATTAATCATTCTAAAGAAATTACTGGTTCTTGTTCTTGGAATAATATTTTAGCCAAGGCCGCCGGTGATTCAACTGTCTACCTAATCGTTAACGGTCAGAAACTCCCCTTCCTTGATGAGGCGGCTTTTAAACGCCAAGGATATAAATTCTCCGATGTAAAAACTATAAATACTACTAATATTAATGGCCTTCCTATTGGGCAACTAATCATTTAAACCACTCTTGCCAAATAAAAAATCTTTTGTTATCATCAAAACATAAATAATTGGCTTTAAACAGCCATTATTTATTTGCGCCTATAGCTCAGCTGGTAGAGCAGCTCCCTTTTAAGGAGACGGTCGTAGGTTCGAATCCTACTGGGCGCACACTATAATTAGGCCGACTTAGCTCAGCTGGTAGAGCAGCTGTCTTGTAAACAGCAGGTCGTCGGTTCAAGCCCGACAGTCGGCTCAAGAGAAATCGCCCGTTAATGGCGGTTTTTTATTTCTCTGTGGAAATCAAGCGGAAAAACTGTGTTAAAGTCAACTTGAAAAAAAGCCCTCCTTCAGTTAAGATAGAATAACGAAATACAAAAACTAAAGATAATTTCTTTTTAAGGCAGATTGCTATGGATAATAACCAAAACCTGCTAGATAAAATCCCGCCACACAGCCCAGAAGCCGAGGAATCGCTTTTAGGCTCTCTTTTAATAGACAAGGACGCAATTATTAAAATCGCTGATAATTTAGCAGCTGACGACTTTTATCGTGATGCGCACAAGGTTATTTTTGAATCAGTTAAAGAGCTTTATAGCAACCAAGAACCAATTGACATTATTACCTTGTCCAATAAATTAAGCGACAAAGGAAAATTGGAAAAGATCGGTGGTCGCAGTTATCTAGCCAAACTATCTGGCTCAGTTGCTACTTCAGGTAACGTTGTCCATTATGCTAACATCGTTCAAAAAAAAGCAACCTTGCGCCGTTTACAACAAGCGGCCGCTGATATAGCAAGTAGCAGCTTCAACGAAGACCAAGATATTGATAATACGCTTGATGAGGCGGAAAGTAAGATTTTCGGCGTCTCTCGCAAATATTTAAAAAACAATTTTACCTCAATTGATAGTTTATTAACTGATGCTTTTGAACGCATTGATGATCTTCATAAATACAGCGGCAAGCTCCGCGGTCTGCCAACTGGCTTCGGCGATTTAGATAATTTGCTAGCCGGCTTGCAAAAATCTGATTTAATAATTTTAGCGGCTCGCCCCAGTGTTGGTAAAACCTCTTTTGCCCTTGATATTGCTCGCCAAGCTGCTATTAAAAGCAAAGAAGGGGTAGGTATTTTTTCCTTAGAAATGAGTAAGGAGCAATTGGTTGACCGCATGCTTTGCTCTCAAGCTAATGTTAACCTTTGGAAAATGCGTACCGGCAATTTATCTGATAAGGAAGACGACAATGATTTTGCAAAAATTGGTGAGGCGATGGGCAAACTTGCCGAGGCACCAATTTATATTGATGATTCCGGAACACTATCTATCATGGAAATAAGAACTAAAGCTCGTCGCTTACAAATGGAAAAAGGATTAGGATTAATTGTTATTGACTATTTGCAGTTAATGGAGGGTCGCGGAAAATATGGCGATAACCGCGTTCAAGAAATTGCCGAAATCAGCCGCGGACTTAAGTCTATTGCTCGCGAACTAAATATTCCCGTACTAGCTTTAGCTCAGCTCTCTCGTGCCGTAGAACAAACTAGTCCAGCTATTCCTAAATTGTCGCATTTGCGCGACTCAGGCTCTATCGAACAGGATGCTGATATTGTTATGTTTATTTATCGTAAAGCAGCTGATAGAAACTTTAACCCTCAAGACTTACCAGAAGAAGAACGTCACAAAGCAGAAATACATATTGCCAAACATAGAAACGGGCCAACCGGTAGAGTTGACTTATTCTTTGATGAAAATACTGCCAGCTTCCGCAATCTAAGTAAACATACTCCCAATCCTGGACCACCACAATTCTAAATAAGCTTATAAAAATAAATTTTAATAATTATGTTTAGTAAATTAAAACAATTTAAAGATTTGCGCAGTCAAGCTAAATTAATGCAAGATGCGCTCGCTCAAGAAACCGTTACTGAAGAAAAAAATGGTGTTAAAATTGTCTTAAACGGCAACATGGAAGTTATTAGCCTAGCACTTAATGAAAATCTGAGTAAACAAGCGCAAGAAGAAGCTTTAAAAAATTGTTTCAATGATGCAGTAAAAAGAGCTCAACGCTTAATGGCTAAAAAACTACAAGACATGGGTGGACTTCCTGGCTTAAGCTAAAATCGCGTTACCTAAAAAATAAAAAAAATGCGTTACCCAAAAGCCATTCAAAATTTAATTGATAGGCTATCCCTACTACCTAGCGTCGGCCCGAAGACGGCTGAGCGTTACGCCTTTTTTTTATTTAATCAAGATGAAACTAGACTATCGGAATTAGCTAAGGCAATTAACGAGGTTAAACGTGAAACTTCCATCTGTCAATCATGTTTAGCTATTGCTGAATCAAGCCCTTGTTCTATTTGTTCTGATATTAACCGCAATCAAGCTACAATTTGTATAGTGGAAAATATCCAAGACCTAGCAGCAATTGAATCTACTCGCCAATACAATGGACGTTATTTTGTACTCGGCGGCCTTATTGATACGATTAATAATGTTGGTCCAGAGAGTCTAAATACTGCCAAGCTAGCAAAACTTATCCAATCCGGACAAATTAAAGAATTAATTCTGGCACTAAACTTTACTCTTGAAGGAGAAACAACTGCTCTTTATCTAAATAAAACATTTAAAGAAAAAATAAAAATAACGCGTTTAGCAAAAGGTTTACCTGCTGGGTCTGATTTAGAATACGCTGATCAGACAACTCTAACAAGCGCTTTAACAAATAGAGGTGAGATTAACAATTAAAAAAGGAGGAGAAAAAGATGGTTACTGCCGTAATTGTTGCACTGATGGTTTGTTTAATTATTTTTCTTTCTTTAGCTATCGGCTCAATGTATGTTATCGGACTCTTTAACACGAGAGTCGCTAAGCGAGTTGAGCTAATCATGTTTACTATAGCTAATCTAAGACCGAGTCATAAAAATGCTCGGCGTGCTCCAAAAAAATTAGTAAAATTAATAAGAGCGCTAATTTATAAAAGGAGGCTATTTATAAACAAAGTTAAATATCGCCGGCTAAAAAAAGAAATGACTAAACAAAAAACCCGCATCTGATAAAGAGACGCGGGTTTTAAATTTGTAAAAGATGTAAAACGAAGATGCACTTAAGCAATACTCTTAATCTTTAAAGCGGTAAAAGGTTGGCGATGTCCCAAAGTTCTCTTATAACGAGTTTTATTCTTATACTTTACAACGGTAATTTTATCATGTTTACCATTTTCAAGTACTTCAACTTCAACTCTCTCTCCTAAAGATGGTTGACCAATTTCAACTTTATCACCATCAGCAACAAAAAGAGTATCCAGCTTAATAGTTGCGCCTTGTGCGGCCTCTAGCTTTTCAACTTTAATAGTTTCGCCTTCTGCAACTTTATACTGTTTGCCACCAGTTTTGATTACTGCAATTTTTGACATATTCCTTGGAAATTTTATAATAAAAAATCAGAGGTATTTCTGAACAAGTAATATAATATACGAATATTTGAAAAATGTCAATAAATGATTTATAGTGTGGTTAGCGCTATCTATTAGTCTTCTAAAAAAGTTGCTAATATCAACTTATCATAAATTTGTCAATATATGCCTAAATTTATAATTCAAGGAGGAAAACCCCTGTCTGGCCAGATTTCCGTTAGTGGAGCTAAAAATTCAGCCCTAAAAATCATCCCCGCCTCTCTTTTATCTAGGAATACTATTCATATAACTAACCTTCCCAATATTGAGGACGTAGACCGCTCTCTTGAAGTATTAGCTGATTTAGGGGCTAAAATAGATAGACAAGAAAATAGTGTTTCTATTAATACGACTGGTATCACTAAAACAGAACTAAGTCGCGTCATGGCGGATAAATTTCGTGGTTCTATAATGTTTGTCGGCCCGCTTTTAGCTAGATTCAAAGAAGCCACCTTCCCTCACCCAGGTGGTTGCGTAATTGGTGCCGCTGGCAGACCAATTGATTTATTCTTAGACGGTTATAGAGCGTTTGGTGCTGAAATAAAAGAAGATCATGGTCATGCTTATATAATAAAAGCCAAAGAACTAAAAGCAACTGATTATTTTTTCCCGCTTATTAGTGTTACTGCCACCGAAAGTATGATGATGACAGCTACTATTATTCCCGGCGTCACAACTTTGCGTAACTGCGCAATGGAACCAGAAATTGAAGCTCTGGCCGATTACTTAAACAGCCAAGGGGCGGATATTAAAGGAGCGGGCACGCCAACAATAATCATAACTGGTAAAGAATTTATTAAAGCTGGCACCTTCCAGGTTATTCCGGATAGAATAGAGACTGGCTCTTTTGCAATTTTAGCGGCCGCTGCTAAAGCTAATTTGGAAATTATAAATTGCAATCCAGAACACATCATGACTCTTTTAAAAATTTTTGAAAAGATTGGTATTAAATTTGAAAAAGGAAAAGATTGGCTAAAAATAATGGCCAAAGGCCAATCGTTTAGCCCGCGCGATATAAAAACTCATGAATACCCTGGCTTTGCTACTGATTTACAATCTCCTTATGTCGTTCTAATGACTCAAGCTAACGGCACCTCTTTAATTCACGAGACAATTTATGACCGCCGCTTGCTTTGGACAGACATGCTTTCGCAGATGGGCGCCAACATTACTATGTGCGACCCGCACCGAATTGTTGTTCAAGGACCAACCAAGTTATACGGTAAGAGGCTTGTTAGCCCGGATCTACGTGCTGGCATAGCTCTTGTTATTGCTGCCTTAATTGCTGAAGGAAAAACCGAAATTGATAATATTTATCAGATAGACCGTGGCTATGAACGATTAGACGAACGCTTGCGCGCTATCGGTGCTAACATCGCCCGCGCCGAATAAATTTTTCTCTATGTCCAAAAAATTGCGCGACTGGCTTTTTTTAGCCTTCATCTTCCTCTTTATAATCATGAGCATTGTAACAAGCTTGTTTGCTTCTGGTTACCGCTTTAATTTAAGCTGGCCGCTACAATTTAACCGCCTCTTGCAAAAAACTGGAACGCTTGTCGTATCTACCGAACCAAAAAATGCTTATATTTTTCTAGATGATAAGCCGCAGAAAAAAAATACCTTCAGTTTAATAAAAAAAGACTATCTTTCCACTCCAACAAAAATAAAAAACATTTTACCAGGTGAATATATTCTACGTCTTAAAAAGGAAAATTATTGGCCATTTGAACGTAGAATAAAAATAGAGCCAGGCCAAACAACTTTCTCGGAAAATATCAATTTATTCCGCTCAGACTTGCCAATTCTTATCCAAACTGCCGCTTCTAGCCCTATTAGTATCAGCCCTGATAAAAATTATCTATATCTGGAAGGTTCTGGAAAAATAATTGATTTGAAAAATGGCCTAGAAACAAACTTATCGGGCACTCCCGGAGTTACACCTTATTGGATAAATGGAGGCAGCCGAATACTAACCGGAAGCAAAATTACTGATACTGATAAAAATACTATTTTAGATATTGCAGCCACTATCGGTTCAGATATCTCTAGCTGGCAATACAGTCAATACGATAATAAAATTTATTATTCGCGGCCCGGTTCAATAAGCCAATTAGACGCAAATAATAAAAGCAGCAAAATTGTTATACAGGGAGAAAGCTACCTTGCCTACGAACCAAGAAATGACAAAATATTTTTCATAACAACTAATGATAAAAAAATCTGGTTGCGTGGCCAAATAATCAGCAATAGCGAGAAGGCGGGCGAATTAGAATTACCATCATCCGGTAATTATCAATTCTGCCAAGGTAACCACAAATATTTATGTCTTTACGACAGTAATAATTCAACTCTTTATTTAATAAACCCTAATAACTGGCAAGATGCGGCTGTGATAAAAAATGCTAAAAACTGGTCCTGGATTAATGATGAGGAATTAATTTATAACGACGATTGGGAAATTAGCATTTTCAAATTAAACGGCAAAGGCTCTAGCCTTATTACCCGCTTTGGCGAACCAATTTTAGAAATAGCTTGGCATAAGAACGGGGGATATTTTATTTTTTCTACCGATAAAAGCCTCCAAATAGGCGACCCAAAAAATGCTGAAACAATTACAATTTTTAAAACAGAAAAAATTGGACCAATCGCATTAGATGAAAAAAATAATCTCCTTTACTTCTATGCTAAAATTGGTCAACAAGAAGGTATCCATAAATTACAACTGCAATAAACAAATATAAGATAAATTAAAAAGCTGCCTAAATTTTAGGCAGCTTTTTATAAATAAAATTAATTTATTTATTTGTTACCAATTCATTAATAAGCTGCTGTAATTTATCTTTAACTTCATTATTTTTTAAACCAAGCTTAAGCGTGGCCTTGATTAATCCAAATTTATCACCAGTGTCAAGCCACTCACCTTCTATTTTTTTACCATATATTTTTTGACCTTGTTCAAGCATTAAATCAAAAGCATCAGCTAAACGAATCTCACCAGACTTTCCGGATTCCATGCCTTTTAAAATTTTTATCACATCCGGCGTTATAATATAGAGACCAACTGCCACTAAATCAGACGGGGCTTCTTCAACTTTTGGCTTCTCAACAAATCTTTTTATTTCGTAATTACCTTCTTGTAAATCTTCGCCATCAATAACACCAAATTTATTAACATCCTTATGTTCAACCTTGGCGAGACCGACAACCGCCTGCTCGTATTTATTATAGGTATCAATTAACTGGGTCACTGGAGAAACATCAGAATCATATAGAGTGTCACCAAACATAATTAAAACTGGCTCATCATCAGATAAAAGATGCGCCGCGCAGTTAATCGCGTGTCCATCTCCTAAAGGAATAGGCTGGCGGACATAAGAAAACTTAGCCAAGCGCTCAATCTCCTGAACTTTCTTTACCAAATCCAGTTTATTTTTTTCTACTAAAGTTTTTTCTAGTTCAAAAGAATAATCAAAATGGTCTTCAATTGCACGCTTGCCGCGTCCAGTAACAAAAATTACCTCTTCAATACCGGCTGCCGAAGCCTGTTCTACTAGATATTGAATAACCGGCTTATCAACTACCGGCAACATTTCTTTAGGCTGAGCTTTTGTAGCTGGCAAAAATCTAGTACCAAAACCAGCCACCGGCAGAATCGCTTTCTTAATCGTTTTCATAATACTACTTCTTAATCTGAGGATTAAACCCCCATTTTATAAAATATTTAAACCATGAAATTATATGAACCCATGTAATCTTATCGCGAAATAGCGCTATATACCAAGGATGTTTAGCGCTCTCGCGAGCATGATCATGGATAACAACTGTTTCAGGATAATAAATTACCTTATAGCCAGCCGATTTAACCGAACGACAAAGATCGGTATCTTCAAAATACATAAAATAACGCTCATCAAATCTCGGCTGCATTACTTCTCCGGAGGCTAAAACTAAATTACGTTTAAACATTAAGCAGGACCCCATCACCCAATCAACCTCCATAATCTCATTATGACTGACACTGGTCATCATAAAATCATCGCGCGTCTTGGAAAAATAATTACCTAAAAAAGTTCGCCGAAGAATTGGCACAAAAAAACTGGGAAAACGCGAACAAGATAATTGTAATTTACCATCAGGATACAACAACTTTGGCGCCACTAAACCAACATCTTCGTGTTCGTTCAAATAGAAAAATAATTTTTTAATTACATCCCCACGAACTATGGTATCTGGATTTAAAACTAAAATGTGTTTACCGCTAGCTGATTTAATTCCTAAATTATTACCACCACCCATGCCGAGATTCTTCGCGCTAATAATCAAATTAATATTTGATTGGCTGGCAATCAGTTCCGATAAATCATCGCCGGAATTATTTTCTACAACGGTAATTTCATAATTTAGGCCGCCTAAATCTGCCTGGCTAAGCGACTGCAAACAATTAGCCAGTTTAGCCTTGCTTTTATAATTAACAATAATAATTGATAAATCAACAGGATTCATAGAGGTGAAAAAAATTAAAAAGACAATTTTTTTATCAATTTCCAATATAAGCTTAGAATTGGATTAGCAATATAACGCAAGACGTGATTTTCCAGTTCCGCAAATTCTAGCTTACCGACCATACCATCCATAATAACCCTAAAATTCTGTCGGCGCAAATGATTAATATCACGGCGCACTCGCAAAATCAAGCGCCAAGAACTAGGGCGACAAAAATACGCAAATGAACGTAACCAGGCAAAAAACCAGCCCTTAAGCAAAGAAAAGCCGAACAAACCTAAGCTCATAACCACAAGCGCTGGTATAAGTAGAAAAATAACACTAACGGGATAAAAACTGAAAACTAATAAATAACGATTACGCTCCATGTAATATAGCATGCGCACACTCCTAGAAAATTCGTACTTATGAAAAATTATAGACAAGGGGGCTAATACAATTCTATAGCCAGCAAGCCTAGTCTTGAGACTGAATTCAATATCATCATGATACATGTAGTATTCTTCATTCCAGCCACCAATCGCTTCATATACTTCCTGACGGGCAATAAAAGAACAGCCACTGGCATAACCATGAATTTCTGGATAATCAACAATTAAATGATCGGGCTTATTATATTCAGAGGTCGTGCCAAAACCTAAAAAATGTAAAATATTACCAGTCGTATTTATTCTAGGGGAGAGTTTCTCCTCTTCAGTTTTAGGAAATAATAAAATTTTTGATTGAGCAATGCCAATTTTTTCATCACTATCAAGGGCGCGAACTAGTTCTATCAGCCAATTTGGAGACATTTCCGTATCCATATTAACTGTTACCAAATACTGACAGCCATCTTTTATTGCTTCCTGAAAACCAAGATTATTAGCGGCGCAATAATTACCATCACTGCGTTTAAGTATTCTTGCTTCCGGGTAAGTTTTGGCTAAATATTCATAACTCTCAACTGACGAGGCATTATCCACTATATAAACCTGAAATGAATCAGCGGGACATGATTGACTGCGTAAAGAATCACGACAGGGCACTAAAAAGCGCTGTGCATAATCTTTATAATTAACTAAAATAATGCCAATCTTTTTTGTCATAATAATTAAATAAACACGCCAACCCAGCGCCAAACAAAAGCCAATACTTTCGTTTGCCATTTGGGTTGCCATTTACGGAAATACGTCAGCATAGAATCACGAAAATATTTTTGCTTGCCTTTACGATTAACCTGTTTGAAGCTTTGCCCAATATAATCTAAACAAGTTGCTTCTGGTTGATACCAAACCTCCCCGCCAAATTTATAAACCTGGCGACAAAAATCAACTTCTTCAAACCAAATAAAATATTGCTCATCTAATAAAAGTGGCACACCTTGGCTTATTTTTTTAAATGCTTCACTATTTATTAAGAAAAAAGCTCCCCGCACCGAATCTACTTTGGCTGCTTGATTATAATTGAAGTTAGTTTGTAAATAACGAGAATTGATATTAGAAAAAATGTGAGGTAATTTCAAAATAATTGCTAACTGATCTAAGAAACCAGGGAAACGTCTAACATGTTTAATTAAACCTCCCTGCTCATTTTCTAAACGACAACTGCTTACTACTGCCTGCTGGTTATTTTGAGCCCAGGCTAAAGATTTTTGCAAAGTATCCGGATATACTCGCATATCAGGATTGAGTAATAAGATATAACGACCACTTGCCAATTTTAAAGCTTGATTGTTGGCTTTAGCAAAACCAAAATTCTCCTGGTTAGCGATTAACTTAACCTCAGGAAATTCATGCGCTACCATCTCTGCGCTCCCATCTTGAGAAAAATTATCAACCACAAAAATTTCCCGCCGAAAATCCCCCTTGGACTCCAAGAGGGCGATCAAATTGGCTCTTAATTTTTCTTTGACGTTCCAGGAAACGATAATGATACTTAAATCCATAAGCGCACGTTTTTACGGCGATCGGTCTGACCGCTTATAATTTCTACCTGATATTTCTTGATTTTGAAAGTCTTGGCCAGGAACTTTACTAGCTCCAGGTTTGCCTTTCCATCATCTGGTTGGGCTGAAATGTCTATTTTTAACCAGCCATCAGCTGTTTCTCCTTTAACAAGATTTTGACCAGCTCCCGGAAAAACCTTCACTTTTAAAATTATTTCTTTATTATTAGCTAATTTTTCTAATAAAACAGTTAATATTTCCATAAATTACTAATACCTATACGCTTAAAAATAAGCCTTTATACTACCTCCCTATTTTATTACCTTTTCCGGCTTTTTAAAAGAGCTGAAAGAGACATAAAAGGCCTTCTGTCAAGATTTATTTTCTGGTAATAATATACTAAAATATAAAGACAAGATAGGTTATTTTTTCATCTTATAAAACTATATGGAAAACGAGAAAGAAAAATATAAGCGTCCTTCTTGGGATGAATATTTTATGAGTATTGTAGAGATGGTTGCTAGCCGCAGTTCATGTGATCGGGGACGAACTGGTTGTATTATTACTAGAGATAGGCGAATTGTTTCTACTGGTTATGCCGGCTCACCTGTTGGCACAGCACACTGCGATGATGTTGGCCACGAAATGCATACTGTTACTCATGCTGATGGTTCGCAGACCAACCATTGCATTCGCACAGCCCATGCCGAACAAAATGCAATCTGCGAAGCAGCGCGTATGGGCATCGCTCTTGAGGGTGGGACTTTATACTGCAAGATGTCTCCTTGCTATACTTGTGCCAAGATGATAATCAATGCTGGCATTAAACGTGTTGTCTGTGCGCAAGACTACCAAGCTGGCGCTAGAAGTAGAGAAATTTTTCAAGAGGCTGGAATAGAATATGTTCTATTATCTAACGAGATTATTAAATATTAAACAAAGCTAGTAATTGACTTTTAATTCTGTCGCGCTAAGATAACGACAGAACTTTAAAACAGAAAATTATGAAAACTTATCTAGATTTATTGCGCGACGTCAGAGATAATGGCGAAGGCAAGGATGATAGAACCGGCACAGGAACGCGTAGCGTTTTTGGACGCCAAGTGCGCTTTAATTTATCAGAGGGGTTTCCTTTACTAACAACTAAAAAAGTCCATCTAAAATCAATTATTCATGAATTACTCTGGTTTCTAAATGGTGACACTAATATTAAATATTTAAATGATAATGGCGTAACTATTTGGAACGAATGGGCAGATGAAAATGGCGACCTAGGTCCAGTCTACGGAAAACAATGGCGTGCTTGGGAAGGAAAAAACGGCGAAACCATTGACCAGATTACTAATGCTATTTCCGCTTTAAAAAATAATCCTAGCTCGCGCCGCATTATTGTTAGCGGTTGGAACGTGGCCGACTTACAAGGACTTATTGATGGTAAAAAAACCGCACCACCTCCTTGCCATACTCTTTTCCAATTTTACGTTTCTAAAAGCGGAAAACTATCCTGCCAACTCTACCAACGTAGTGCCGATATTTTTTTAGGAGTACCATTCAATATCGCCTCTTACGCGCTTTTGACTATGATGGTGGCTCAGGTATGCGACTTAAAGCTAGGCGAGTTTATTCACACCTTTGGTGACCTTCATATTTACAACAACCATATTGAACAGGTTGAACTTCAACTCTCACGCGAAACTCGCCCACTCCCAAAAATGATTATTAATCCCGAGATAAAGGATATCTTTGCTTTTAAGTTTGAAGACTTTAAACTTGAAGGATACGATCCTCATCCTGGAATTAAAGCGCCAATTGCAATTTAGAAAAATTTAATAGGCCGTCCTAAAAGCGGCCTTTTTAATAAAAATATGATACCAGTAACCCTAATGATGGCAATAACGGTTGATGGCAAGATTGCTAAAGATAGTACTCAATTTGCTGATTGGACTAGCCGGGAAGATAAAAAATTATTTGTTGAGATCTCTAAGGACCACGGTGTTATCATGATGGGCGAAAATACTTTTAAGACCTTCCCCGCTCCACTAAAAGAGCGCTTAAATGTTGTTTTCTCCGAGCAAGAAAATCCAACTGAAATGCCGGGCGTTCTTTGGGTTAAAGGCTCCCCCGAAGATACATTAATTGAGCTAGAAAAACGTGGATATAAAACTGCTCTCTTGGGCGGCGGTTCTTTTCTAAATTCTTTATTTCTAGAGCACAAATTAATTTCCGAAATAATTCTTACAGTAGAGCCAAAAATCTTTGGCAGCGGTCTATCGTTGTTCAATCGCGATTTAGATGCTGACTTAGAATTATTGGAACACAAAACTTTAAACGACCACACTTTAATGTTGAAGTATAAGGTTATCTATAAGCAGTAAACAGAATATGCCAAAAATTATCATCGCCCTAGCTGGTCCAATTGCTAGCGGAAAAGAAGCTGTTAAAAAATATCTTGAAGAAAAGTATGGCGCTTCTAGCTATAAGTTTTCCAATCCCTTGCGTGATGTTTTAAAAAGACTACATCTGCCAATTAGTCGCGAAAACATACAAGACATTTCTACTTGGTTACGCACACGTTTCGGTAATGACCTGCTAGCAACTGTAATTACAGCTGATGCTGTAAATGATACGGCAGAAATAGTAATTATTGATGGCGCTAGACGATTAGAAGATGTGGCTCATCTTAAAGCTTTACCTGAATTCAAGTTAGTTGGCGTAGATGCTGATATAAAAACGCGCTACGATCGATTGGTTAAGCGAAACGAAAATGAAGGTGATGATAAAAAAACATTTGAACAATTTTTAATTGATTCCGACAAAGAAGCAGAAAAAGATATTCCTAAAGTACTAGCAAATGCCGATTATCTAATTGATAACAATGGCAACTTTGCAAATCTTTACCAGCAAGTAGATAAACTTATCACCAATTTAAAATAACAGCTATGGAAAACAACCAAGGAAAATTTATCGTCATTGACGGTACCGATGGATCTGGAAAAACAACCCAGCTTAATCTTTTAAAAACGAAATTAGAAGCAGAAGGTTACTCCGTGGCTGTAGCTGACTTCCCCCAATACAATACTAAATCTGCTGGCATGGTTGAAGAATATTTATCCGGTAAATACGGCTCCGCTAAAGAAGTTGACCCTTATAAAGCCTCTATTTTTTATGCGGTTGACCGCTTTGATGCTAGTAGCCAAATAAAAACTTGGTTAGCCGAGGGAAAAATTGTTCTCGCTAACCGTTATACCAGTGCCAGTCTTGGCCACCAAGGTGGAAAAATTAACAACCCCTTGGAAAGAAAAATCTTCTTCAACTGGCTCTATGATTTAGAGTACAAAATTTTTGAAATTCCTAAGCCAGATCTAACAATTATTCTCCAGGTTGAACCAGAGATATCTTTTAACCTAGCAAAAAACAGAGCTCGTGAGGACTGGAAAGGAAAAACCAAAGATATTCACGAAAACGATTTTGAACACCTCAAACAAGCCGAGCAAACTTATTTAGAAATCGCTACTAGCTTGCCAGGATTTAGACTAATCAAATGCACTCACAACAATGAAATTCTCAGTCCAGAGGCAATTCATTTTCTTGTTTGGTTAGCAGCCAGTCAATTAATAGTCCATCAAGTAAAAACAAAAAATGGATTCCAAGCAATTGGCAACATCATGGGCTCTAATCAACAGATTGTAAAAAATCGTGATTTAATTTTAAGCCACGAAAACAACAAAACACCAGAAATACCGCTTAATCTGCCAATTATCCACGAAAAAAGTCAATCCGCTGCTACCCCCCCAGAGCCAGCAATGATTACCAAACCAAAATTATTAATAGAAAAAATATTACCCGAAGCCAAGTTACCACAACAAGCTCACCCTGGCGATGCTGGCTATGATTTATTTGCCTGTGACTACTATTCAATTACGCCTTACGGCCAAGCCTTAGTCTCTACTGGGATTAAACTAGCGATTCCAAATAATCATGTCGGCCTTATTTGGGATAAAAGTAGCTTGGCTAATCAAGGCATTACCACTATGGGCGGGGTAATTGATGCTGGTTATCGCGGCGAAATAAAAATAGTTGTTAAAAATTTAAGCGAAGATATTTTCAATATAGTTCCTGGCCAAAAAATCGCGCAGATTTTAATTCAACCAATCGTCTGCCCTGAATTAGGAGAAGAACAAATAACAGATGAGACCTCCCGTCAAACTGGTGCCTTTGGTTCTTCGGGCAAGTTTTAAAAAAACTAAGATACTTATATGGCTTATCAAACAATTATCGGCCTAGAAATTCATGCCGAGCTCAAAACTAAAAGTAAAATGTTTTGCGCTTGTGATAATGATGCTAGCGGCAAAGCTCCCAATACAACGGTTTGCCCAATCTGTTTAGGCCATCCCGGAACGCTACCTGTGCCAAACAAAAAAGCGATTGAAGCTGTTATTGCCGCTGGACTAGCTCTTAATTGTAGCATTAACCGACTATCAAAATTTGACCGTAAAAACTACTTCTACCCCGACTTACCCAAGGGCTATCAGATTTCTCAATACGATATGCCTTTAGCCTTTAAGGGATTTTTAGAAATAGATGGCGAAGAAATAGAAATCACCCGCATTCATCTAGAAGAAGATACTGGTAAATCATTTCACCCCAAAGGCTCAGAGCATACTCTAATAGATTTTAACCGGGCCGGCACACCACTAATGGAATTGGTAACTGAACCAGTAATTAAAGATGCTGCCCAGGCTAAAAAATTCTGCCAAAAATATCAGCAGATACTTCGCTATCTAGAAATTAGCAACGCCGAAATGGAGAAAGGGGAAATGCGCTGTGAAGCTAATGTCAGTGTCCAGAAAGAAGGAACTTTTGAATACAAGGATGGCGAAATAAAACCACTTGGTAAAAAGGTATTAAACAAAAAAGTAGAGGTTAAAAATATTAACAGCTTTAGAGCTCTAGAAAAAGCGATTAACTTTGAAATTAAACGCCAAACTGAACTCTTAGAAAATGGCGAAGAGGTAAAAGGAGAGACTAGGGGTTGGGATGACAAGAAAAATGAAACTGTTAGCCAAAGAACTAAAGAAAGTTCGGCTGACTATCGCTACTTCCCAGAACCAGATATTCCTCCTCTGGAAATTAACGGAGAATGGTTAGCTAACATCAAGGCGAGCTTACCAGAATTACCAGCTAAAAAGACGAAGCGCTTCCAGCAAGAATATGGGCTAAATGAAGACATTGCTGAGACAATTACTGCCGATAAGGAGTTGGCCAACTGGAGCGAGCAGGTTATTTCTGAATTAAGTGCCTGGATAGAAGCACATGGCGATGACGCCGATCGTCAAGATAAAAAGCTAGCTAAAATAGCCGGTAACTGGATTAGCGGCGAACTATTGAAACATCTAAAGGCTAACAATGATACTCTAGATAGCCTCAAAATGACTCCAGAGAACTTTGCTGAACTTATCTGCTTAATCTACCAAGGAAAAATCAATTCCTCGGCTGGGCAAACAATTATGGAATTTATGTATAACAATGGCGGTGACCCAACCGACATTATGAAAGTGATGGGGTTAGAACAACTTGATGACAAGGCTGAACTAGAGAAAGCGGCTAAAAAAATAATTACCGAAAACCCTAAGCAAGCCGAGCAATATAAACAAGGCAAAACTAATATCATTCAGTTTCTCCTCGGTAAACTAATGGCAGCAACCAGCGGCAAAGCTAACCCAAAAACTGCTAAAGAATTACTAGAAAAGATTCTCAAATAAACTTTTTATAGCACTAATAAAAAATCCCTTAGTTACTCTAGGGGATTTTTTAAATAAACTGTTTAATCTTTTCCTTGGCCTGCGCTATATCATTGACCCAGATAATATTTTTTCCTTGCTTCTCCCAACGTCTAAACCAGGTTTTCTGCCGCTTAGCAAAACGATAAATAGCAATCGCTAATTTATCTCGCATCTCAGCTCGGCTAATCTTGCCTTGCAAAAAACTAGCTATAAATTTATATTCTAAACCAAAGGAAATTAAGCGCGGATAAGAAACACCTTGTTCATGCAGGCGCTTGACCTCCTCTATTAATCCTTCTTTTTCTAGGCGCAAATCTAAACGCTGCTCTATTTTTTCCCGCATCTTTTCGTCACTAATATTAATACCCATAATTAAAAAATCATAAGGGGCTTCACTGCGGCGGGCAGAAAAATTATTATCCTGGGAAGTAATTTCCAAATAACGAATTAATCGTCTCTTATTATTTTTATCACTATTATTAAGCTTAGCAGCAAACTCTGGTTTTAATTTTAGCAGCAGAGCAAAAAGTTCTGACACGCTTAGCTTCTCTAATTCTCTTCTTCTCTCTTTATCTTCCTTAACGGCCGATAAGACATAATTATCAGCCACCGCTTGTAAATACAGGCCGCTGCCGCCAACAACAAAGGGCAGATTCCCGCGCTTAACAATCTCACTAATAGACTTGTAGGCCAGTTTTTGATAGCGCGCTAAATTAAATTTAGTATTAGGATTAACTATATCAATTAGGTGATAAGGAATTTTTTTACGACCAATCTTATATTCAGCCAAATCCTTACCCGTACCAATATCCATGCCACGATAAACCTGGCGACTATCGGCACTAATAATTTCACCAGAAAATTCAGCCGCTAATCGTACGCCAAGCGCCGTCTTGCCACTCGCTGTTGGTCCAAGAATTACTATTGCCTTTGGTTTTACAGACATCTTCTTAACCATAAAAATTAACCTGCTAATTTACCGTACAGCCTAAAAGCATTCGCTTTATAAATAGACACGGCCGCAAAAAGACCAATCTTTTTCTCACTGGTTGGACCATCAATAACAACTACTTTATATGAACCAGTTTTTCCAAAATAAAAACCACGCTTATTAATTCCTTCAATCAATACTTTCTCGGTACGACCAATATAGGCCCGACTATTAACTAGCGCGGTCTGTTTAATAACTTTTTCAACTTCCGCTTCCCGTCTCTTTTTTTCCTCAGTGCTAACATTGTCTTTTAAACTATAAGAAGCTGTGCCGGGTCGGGGACTATACCGAGAAACATAAGCTAAATCAAAATTAGTCGTCTTAAATAATTTAACTGTATTGTTAAATTGGCTTTTAGTTTCTCCTGGGAAGCCAATAATTACATCGGTAGTCACGGCAATACTAGGACGCGCCTGCCTAATCTTAGAAACAATATCTAAAAAATGAGCAACTGTATATTTACGATTCATTGCTTGTAAAATTTTATCATCACCTGATTGCAGGGCTAAATGTAAATGCGGGCAAATCTTTTTTGTTTCTCCAATTACTTTAATTAATTCTAGGCTAACGTCTTTAGGATGACTAGAAGAAAATCTAATCCAAAAATCTCCTTTAATAGCTGCTAATTTGCGGAGTAATTCAGGAAAATTAATCTTTTTATCATGATAGCTATTAACATTCTGAGCAATCAAAATTATTTCTTTGTAACCACTAGTAACCAGTGCCTTCACCTCAGAAAGTATGTCTTTAGCTGGGCGGTAAACTTCTCGCCCACGAGCATAAGGCACAACGCAATAAGAACAAAAATTATTACAACCATTGCCAATCGGCACGAGAGCGCTAATTTTACTTTGATATTTAGGAACAATGCCTAAATATTTTTCTCCCTCTAGCAAACGCACCTCATCTAAACTAAGTTTAGTTTTTATCTCACGCTTTTCAAGTAAATCAAAAAGGTTGGGTGTTTCACTTATTGGCATAAAAAGATCAACCCTCTCTTCTAAACGCTTCAAAACATCCGGGCGCCTACTCAAACATCCGGTCACAACAATTTTAGCGCTTAAATTATCTTTTTTAATCTGATTAATCAAGCCATAAAGACGATCTTCGGCCGACTGCCGAATACCACAGGTATTAATTATTACCAAATTAGCACCACTTTGAAAATTAGGCTTACTTTTAAAACCATGTGCTTCCAAAAAAGTGCTTAAGCGCTCGCTATCTGCCTTATTCATCTGACAGCCAATGGTAATTAGGTGATATGTTTTCTTCATAATCATTTTTTTGCTTCCGCCTGAACTTGTTCGGTAATATCAACTACCGTAAAAAACGGCTCCAACTCATACAGGCCAAAATTAT
>CAZZBQ010000005.1:0-36575 GCA_964652745.1 uncultured Gammaproteobacteria bacterium | reverse complement strand
TAGACATTTAAATTTAGGCTTGCTAGCGGCTATTTTTTCACTTTTTTTGTTTGGCTTTAAGGCATCTTTACGGTTTGTGTTAATTTTTGGCTTTTTATTTGACGCTTTATCATTTTATTTTTTTGGCTTACAAACTATTGCTCTTTTTTTATCGATTTTAGCCGCCTACCTTGTTTTAAAAGATTGGTTAACAAATAAATCCCTGTATGCTTTTTGGGCCTCTACGTTATTAGCAACCGCAGTTTATAATTTTTTATTAGCCTTGCTAACTTACGCTGCGTTAGGCTTTCCACGGTGGGCCGGTGTTTTGGGGATAGATTTTTGGCATAATCTGCTTTATCAATCAGTCTGGAGCTTAGGGTTGGGCAGCGTTTTCTTCTATTTATCAATTGCTTTATTTAAGAAACTAAAGCCTTTTTTTCTGGAAAATCGGAAGATGATATGATATGATTTTAATTGTTGGTGCAGTTTTAAATATTTTATTTTTATGCTTTACGATTTTATTGCCATCGGCGGCGCAACTAGGGATATCAGCTTTTTTACTGATCAAGGCCTGCTTATTGATAATCCTAATGATATTTTGCGCCAGAAACTACTTGCTTTTGAGTATGGAGCCAAGATTAGAGTTGATAGTTTCCATTATACCTACGGTGGCGGAGCGGCTAATGCGGCAGTTAATTTTGCCAATTTCGGTTTAAAAGCGGCTTGTCTAGCAGCGGTAGGCAAGGATGAGAATGGCAAGGCGATTATTAATAATCTTAAGGAGCGTGGCGTAGGCCAGCGGTTGATAAAAAAATTAGATAAAGAAAATAGTGGTTTTTCTTTTGTTTTAATTTCTGAAGGGGAGCGCATTATTTTTACCGAGAGAGGCGCTAATGGTAAGTTAGATATTTCTTCAACAGATCTTACGGCTATAAAAAATTCCAAGAATATTTACATTTCTTCTTTATCAGGAAATTGGCTGCCTATTTTAAAGAAAGTTTTCTCACTTGTTCGCCGCCATGATATAAAAGTTAGTTGGAATCCGAGCGAGGCGCAGTATTCAGCGGGTTTAGACAAACTAGCGCCATTTTTAGAAGATACTTATATGTTTTCGGTAAACAAGGACGAAGCGATTGAATTGGCGTTAACTTCACTAGGTGATAAAAAATTAAATCACCGCTTTTTAAATGACGAACGCAACCTCTTAAAAATTATCAAAGGTTTCGGCCCGAAGATTGCTGTTGTTACCTCCGGCGGCAAAGGCGCCCATGCTTATGATGGCCGTAATTTTTATTACCAGCCTATTTTAAAAGAAAAGAAGAGGGTTGATACAACTGGCGTTGGCGACGTCTTTAATTCAACACTGGCGGCCGGCTTGGAAATATATCAAGGTGATATCAAGAAGGCTTTGCTGCTGGGAGCAAAAAACACTGCTTCAAAAATTGCACACCTAGGTGCGCAAAACGGTTTAATTAAGATTTAATTTAAAAATATGATAGAAGGAGTAATTATTAAAGAGCTACAAAAGAACCATGATGAGCGCGGGTATTTAGCTGAGTTATTTCGTAAGGACGAATTAAATTTTAATCCGGCCATGGCTTATGCCAGCTTTACTAATCCTGGGGTGATTCGCGGTCCTCATGAACATGTTTATCAGAGTGATTGTTTTGTATTTTTTGGTCCAGGTAGTTTTAGTTTGCATCTTTGGGATAGACGGGAGGACTCTTTAACCAAAGGTGAATTTTTACAGATTAATGTAGGTGAGGACAATCCTTGTTTAGTGGTTGTGCCTCCAGGCGTTGTTCATGGTTATAAATGTGTCTCCGGAGTTTCAGCGCTAAGTCTTAATTTTCCCGATAAGCTTTATCGGGGCGAAGGGAAGTCGGAAGAAGTTGATGAAATCAGGTGGGAAAAAGATGAGGCAAGCCCTTATAAAATAGTTTAGTTTCTGCTATTATAAAAAACATGAAATTATTAGTAACTGGCGGAGCTGGTTTTATCGGCTCAAACTTTATTCGTTATTGGTTGGCTAAGTATCCTCAAGATAGCATTCGCAATCTTGATCTTTTAACTTATGCCGGCAATCAGGACAATCTGCGCGATCTAGTAGGCGAACCTAATTATGAATTTATTCAAGGAGATATTTGTAATGCGCAGTTAGTTACCGAAGCTGTAAAGGGCGTTGATATTATTGTTCATTTTGCCGCCGAAAGCCATGTTGACCGCTCTATTAAAGATAGCGGGGCTTTTGTGAGAACTAATGTCGAAGGCACTAGAACTCTATTAGAGGCGGCGCGCCTTGCAAAACCAGGAGGTCTGCGTTTTCACCATATTTCTACCGATGAAGTGTTTGGCGCGCTTGATTTTAATAGTCCGCGTTTTAATGAAAACACGCCTTATGATCCACGTTCTCCTTACAGTGCCTCAAAAGCAGGAAGCGATCATTTAGCACGCGCTTATTTCCATACTTACGGTCTTCCGGTCACTATTTCTAATTGTTCTAATAATTATGGACCATATCAGCATCCAGAAAAACTTATTCCTTTATTTATTACTAATTTACTAGAGGGAAAAAAAGTTCCGCTTTATGGCACTGGTCAGAATGTTCGTGATTGGATTCATGTTGATGATCATAATCGTGGCGTAGAATTGATAATTAAACAGGGTAAAATTGGTGAAACATATTGTCTTGGTGGCGGTAACGAAAAAAGTAATCTAGAAATTACCCGTGCTATTTTAGAAGGGATGAAAGCGAATGATAGTATGGTAGAATATGTTGATGACCGTTTAGGTCATGATTTGCGGTATGCGATTGATTATTCAAAGGCAGAAACAGAGCTCGGATTTAAACCGCAACATTCTTTTGAGAGCGGTTTAGAAACTACTATTGCTTGGTATCGAGAGAATGTCGCTTGGTGGCAGAAATTAAAATCTAAATAATAATATAAACTATGAGTGGAAGAAAAATATTTATCATTGAAGACGATGCCAACATTTTGTATGGTTTAGAGTCGCAGTTTGCGGCCGCTGACTTTGATGTTGAAGTAAGCGAGGCAGAAGAGGATGAAGAAGAATTATTGTCAATGCTACGTGAATTTGAACCAGACTATATTATTTTGGACTTAATTTTGCCTAAGGTTGATGGGTTTGAGTTGCTGAAAAAAATAAAATCAGACTCTGAATTAAGAGATAAAGAAGTCTTTATTTTTACTGATTTGAGTGATGAGGATAGTCGTGAGCGGAGCTTGGAAATGGGGGCTGATTATGTCTTTTTTAAGGAGGATTTTGACACTTTCCAATTCTCCGAGAAAGTAATTAAAATTATTAAAAATCAAGAAAAAGCCGAAAATGACGAGGAGCCGGAGGATGAAGAGGATTTAGCTTTTGAGTAAGGTTAAGTTTGACTAATCGCATAAAAGGTATAGAATGAATAGTTGTATATACTAGATTTTTTATGTTTATCAAACAGATCGGAATTGATCTCGGAACAACCTATACTTTGGTCTATTTACCCCGCCGTGGAATCGTTGTTAACGAACCGAGCGTGGTTGCTGTTTCTATTGCTGATAAGAAGATTTTAGCAGTAGGCAACGAGGCTAAAGATATGCTTGGGCGTACGCCTGATACTATTATGGCGGTTAAACCACTTAAGGATGGCGTCATCGCTGATTACCGGGCAACCGAGGCGATGATTCGTTATTTTATTAACAAGACTTTAGGAGGCCTACGTTTTTTTCGTCCTGAAGTTATGGTGGCTGTTCCGGCTGGAATTTCTTCAACTGAAAGACGTGCCGTTATTGAAGCGACGATTGCGGCTGGTGCTAAAGCCGCTTATATTATTAAGGAGCCGGTAGCTGCAGCGATTGGCGCTGATATTCCCATTGGTTCAGCGACTGGGCATATGGTAATTGATATTGGCGGCGGCACAGCTGAAATGGCCGTTATTTCTTTGGGCGGCGTAGTTGCCTCGACTTCAGTTCGCGTTGGCGGTAATAAATTAGATGCGGCAATTTTGGAATATGTTCGTAAGAAATATAATTTAGCAATTGGCGAAAGGACATCTGAGGAAATTAAAATCAATATTGGCTCGGCTTTATATATGGAAGACAAGTTGTATATGGAAGTACGGGGACGAGATATTGTAACCGGTTTGCCGCGTAGCATTACCGTTTCTAGTGATGATGTTACTGAAGCAATCCAGCATGAATTGGAAGCTATTATTGCGGCTGCTAAAAAAGTCTTACATAAGACACCACCAGAATTATCAGCCGATATAATGGATAAGGGGATAGTTTTAACTGGCGGCAGCTCGCTTTTACGCAACATGGACCAATTGATTGCACGCACAACCGGCGTGCCAGCTTATGTCGCTGATGATGCCATGCTCTGTGTTGCTAAAGGAACGGGCATCGCTTTAGATAATCTAGATTCTTATAAGCGAAGTATTCTCGCAACAAAATAAACAGCAAGCCTAATTCGGGCTTGCTTTATTTTTATGGTAATAGGTATAGACGCTTCACGCGCTAATTTAAAAAGAAAGACCGGTACTGAATGGTACTCCTTTTATCTTATTAAAAATATTGCCAAGCTGGATAGTGAAAATAAATATATTTTATATTTGAATAGTCCAGCTTCGCCCGAACTAATTAAAGCTATTGAGGGTCATGATAATTTTTCTTTTAAATTATTGAAGTGGCCTTTTATGTCTTTCTGGACTCTTGGCCGCCTGACTTTAGAAATGATTTTTAAGTGCCCGGATATTTTGTTTATTCCAGCGCACACCATGCCTCTTTGTTATCCGCGTCGTACCGTTAATACTATTCATGATATTGCTTTTGTGCGTGAGCGAAATCTTTATCGTTCCTCTGGTGTTAAAACGGAAGGTGCTTTTTCTAAAAGAATTATCGAAGTCTTAATACGTATTTTTACGCTTGGTAAGTATCATTCCGAATCTTTAGACTATCTTTATTGGTCAACTGATTTTGCCTTGCGCCGTGCTAAAAAAATTATTACCGTTTCAGAGTTTACTAAAAGTGAAATTCTTGATTTTTATCCAAAAACAAAAACAGAAAAAATTAAAGTTGTTCATAATGGTTATAATAATTCATTGTATCGAGTGATAGATGATAAGGAAAAAATGGCGGCTGTATTGGAAAAATATGGTTTAGAGGCTCCATATTTTTTGTATGCCGGTCGAATTGAAAAGAAAAAAAATATTCCAGTTTTAATTGAGGCTTTAGCGATGCTGAAAGAGGATAGGCCTGATATTAAAGAGAAAATGGTTCTTATCGGCAATGCTAGTTTCGGATATGATGAAGTAAAATATATTATTGCTGAGTTCAATTTAGATCATGATGTTATTATGCCGGGTTGGGTTGACGAAGAAGACATGCCTTTTATTTTTAGTGGTGCCAAGGCTTTTATTTTTCCTTCAAAACATGAAGGTTTTGGTATTCCGATTTTACAAGCTATGGCCTGTGGTGTGCCAACAGCCGTGTCTGACATCCCGGTATTTAGAGAGGTAGCTCAGGATGCGACTCTTTATTTTAATCATAATAGTATACAAGCGATTGCTAATACTCTGGCGCGTTTAAGTTCTGACAATGATTTATTGGCAGAACTAAAAACTAGGGGCTTGGAACGTGTTAAGAATTTTAGCTGGGAAAAATGTGCTCGTGAAACTTTAGCGGAAATTATTAAAACCTAGTTTTTAAATAGTTTATCCAGCTTGTAAAAACAGGGTTTTATGCTATTATATAGATGTTATATGAGAAAAATCATAACATCTTTTTTTATATTTTCCAGCCTGTTTTTTGCAGGCTCAGTTTCGGCGGCCATTACTCCTAATGACCAATTTTTTAATAATCAATGGTACTTAGGTAAAATTCAAGCCGATGCTGCCTGGAACAAGGTCTCTGGTAGTCCTGATTCTGTGATTGCGGTGATTGACTCAGGAATTCAGATTAATCATCCTGATTTAAAAGATAATATTTGGCACAATCGCAGTGAAATTCCAGGAGACAATGTTGATAATGATGGCAATGGTTTTATTGATGATGTTTACGGCTGGGATTTTCCAAATAATATTAATGACCCTAATCCAAAATTTTCTGAAGGCTGGACAGAGGCTGGCGTTTCCCATGGCACGATGATTGCCGGTATTATTGCCGCTTCTGGCAATAATGGACAGGGCATAGCTGGAGTAACTTGGAAGGCGCAAATTATGGCACTTAAAGCTCTTAATGATAATGGCGAGGGGAGAGTGAGCGATGTTATTCGCGCGATTGATTACGCTATTAATAATGGTGCTGATATTATCAATTTGAGTTTTGTTAATTTTAATTACAGTGAAGGTTTACAGGAAGCAATTTATCGCGCTCATAATGCCGGCGTGATTATCGTGGCCGCTGCCGGCAATGAACAGTCGGGTGGCGAAGGTTATAACATTGATCAAACAAAAATTTATCCAGCTTGTTACGATGGCAGGTTAATTGGTGAGAATATGGTTATTGGTGTAGCAGCGACTGATGCTCTTGATCAGAAGACGAGATTTTCCAGCTATGGTTTTAGTTGTATTGATATTGCCGCCCCTGGTATTAGCTTTTTTAGCACAGCCACTAATGGGAATTATCCGGGAGCTGATAAGGATTATGATGGTTACTGGTCGGGAACATCTATGGCAGCACCTTTAGTTTCGGCGACCCTGGCTTTAATTCAGCAGGCTAATCCGGAATTAAGTAAACGTGAGACTGTAAATATTTTATTTGCCTCGGCTGATAATATAAGCCGCTTAAACCCTAATTATTTGGGACAGCTGGGCAATGGTCGTCTTAATGTTAATAAGGCGGTGGAGATGGCAAAAGAAAAATTATATAGTCGTGTTAGCCGTTTAGCAGTTGCCGCTATTGATGGCAGTAAGGAGATAAAAATAGTCGCCGCTAATGGAGATTTTGTTTATAATTTACCAGTGGACCTATCTAAAACAGGAGCTATTTTTGCGGCCGGGGATGTTGATGGCGATGGGGAAGATGAATTTGTTGTCGCCCCAAAATCGGGCGAGGAGCCGCGTCTAAGAATATATAATAGTTTAGGTAAGCTCAAGACCTCTTTTCTAGCCTGGGACAAAGAATTTCGTGGCGGCGTAAATATTGCTTTAAGTGATTTAGATGATAATGGTCAGCAAGAGATAATTGTTGCTCCAGCTTCGGCTGGCCGTGGCGAGGTTAGAGTTTATGAATATAAGGGAACTCTTAAAACACGTTTTGCTGTGACTGGTTCAGCTTGGCGTGGTAGCTTGAATATAGCGGCCGGAGATTTGGATGGCAAGAGCAAACCGGAAATAGTAGTTGCTTTTGGTTCTGGGCAAGAACCACAGGTTAGGCTTTTTACGGCCGAAGGCAAACTGATGGGCGTATTCCTGGCATATGAAAAAACTTTTCGTGGCGGTGTAAATATTGCCGTCGCTAATCTTGATGGTCGTAGAAATAAGGGCAGGGCGGAGATTATTGTTTCTCCGGGACCAGGCCATGATCCTCAGATTAAAGTTTTTGACAATCGGGCTCGTTTACAGTCGCAGTTTTTAGGTTTTAATAAGAATTGGCAGGGAGGAGTTGGTTTGTCAGCGGGCGATACTAATAATGACGGCTTGGCTGATATTATTTTAAGTGCTTATCCTGGGGGAGCACCACATATTCGTGTATTCGATATTTCTGGTACGCTTTTAGAATCTTTCTATGCCTTTGAGGAAGACTTTAATCGCGGCATAAAGGCTGGTATAATAAAGATAAATAATTAAAGTATATGCCAAAACAGGTAATTTTTGATAAAAAGAACGTTTTAGTCGCTGGTGGCGCCGGTTTTATTGGCTCTCATTTATGCGACCAATTAATTAATGATTGTAAAGTGATTTGTATTGATAATTTTATTTCCGGTACTGAGCGTAATATTGACCATTTACTGGCTAATCCTAATTTTGTTTTTATCAATCATGATATTTCCCGGCCGATCGATTTAGAATCTTTGCCAGAATTAAAAAAATTTAAAATCGAGTTCCAAGGTATTCAGGAAATATATAATTTAGCTTGTCCGATGTCGCCGCGCAACTTTATAGATAATCGCTTAGCGACCATTGAAGCTAATTCTTTTGCTGTAAAAAATTTGTTAGATATTGCTGTTCGCTATGGTGCTAAGTTTATACATTTTTCTTCATCAGTAGTTTATGGTCCGCGCCATGCTGATAATCCTAATTTCAAAGCCAAAGAAACTGACTTAGGAATGGTTGATAATTTGTCAGAACGGGCCGTTTATGATGAAGGTAAGCGTTTTGCTGAGACTGTTGTCTCGGCTTATCGTTCCATGTTCGGTATTGATACAAAAATTATTCGTTTGTTTAGAGCTTATGGACCACGTATGCAGTCCGAGGATGACCAGATGATTCCTGATTTTATTAATAATGCGCTTGAGGGCAAGGATATTGTTATTAATGGTGATGAAAATTTTTCTTCATCTTTTTGTTATATTGAAGATATACTTGATGCTGTTCAAAAAATAATGAGCTCTGAATTGGCTGGACCGGTGAATGTTGGATCAGATGTGGATGTCCGTCTATCAGATGTAGTTAAAATTATTATTAGAGAAACTGGCTCAGCTTCACAAATAAAATACGCTGAGAATTTATTATTTCTCAGCGAATTAATGCTCCCAGATATTAAATTAGCTAGAAATGAACTTAGCTGGATGCCGGTTGTTACTTTAGAAAATGGTTTAAAGAAAACTATCTTTGATATCCAGGCTCACAAGAAGCTGCAAAGTTTTCAGATGTAACTTAGCTGTTTAAATAAATCAGCCGCATCGCCAGGGATAAACAAGCGGTCGTTTTCGGTGATTATTTCCGGGATGCCGCCTAAGTTAGAAGCAAGCACGGGCAGTCCAATAGCCTTAGCTTCATAAATTACAGTTGGTGAATTCTCATAACAAAGCGATGGAACAATTAAGGCGTGAGCCGTTTCCATCGTTTTTTTTAAATCATTTTTTTCTAACTGGCCGAAGAAACTTACCCTTTTATCATTAGCGGCCAGTTTTTTGGCTTCCTCCATTTTAGAGCCAGTGCCGGCGATTTGTAGAATCATATCGCTGCTAGCCAGTTTTTTAAAAGCTTCAATAAGAAAAATAATTCCCTTATGTTCTTCAATTTGGCCGACAAATAATAATTGTTTAGCTGGTTTATTTTTAGCTGACGCCAGATTAGCGACCGGAGCTGGTTTCAATTCGGCTAATCTTTTAACTTCCGTTTTTGATTTTGGAAAGAATCCGCGCTTAAGATGCTCTTGGAGGAGCCAATTTGAAGGAGACTGGACTAAGTCTGGAGAGCCGAGTAAGTAACAAGTTAACTTTTGGTATAGTTTCGCGCCTAAAGAGAAAAGCATTTTTTCTTGACCAAACATCATTAAGCCGGAGGGATGAAGCAATTGAATGTCGTGGAGGAAGTGGTGGTGTTTGGCGCCGCTTTTTTTAATAGCACGCACTGACATAAGCCCTAGGCCCATGAGGTTATGAGAAATAATAAGCTCGGGTTTTTCTTGTTTAAAAATTTTATTCAGTTTTCTTGCTTGCTTACAAGAGAATGTATCAAATATGTGCCAAGCCAAGCGCCAGGGCCAAGAGCGTTTTCCTAGATTATAAAAATTAGAGGGTAGATAAATGTTTCCGCTGATTTCTTGGGTTGCTAGTTCAGATTTGAGTGGCTTGGTAGAAATGATAATAACTTCTTCACCGGCACGTCTAAAATCAGCTGCCATCTCGGCAACGACTTTTTCCGCGCCACCGCGGTTGTAGGGGGCATAGAGATTATTGAGCAAGCAAATCTTCATAAGATTTTTCCATTTTTTCTAAACTATATTTTCTTTCTGCAAGTTTGCGAGCAGCTTTAGACATTTCTTGTTGCTTTTTAGGATTGGCCGCTAAAACATCTATCTTGTTGGCTAAGTCAGAAATTTCTCCTGGTCTAACTAATAATCCTTCCTGTCCTTCTTGAAAGACGCGGCGCACACCGGGTAAGTCAGAAGCGATGACTGGCAGGCCACAGGCTAAAGCTTCAATCAGCACTAAACCAAAAGCTTCGTTAGTATTGATTGATGGTAAGATAAGAGCATCGGCGGCTTGCAAAGACCTAACCATATCTTCATCAGAAAGCTTGCCGGCAAATTCAATTCGCTTATCAATTCCTAACTCGGCGGATAAATTTTCGTAGATGGGACGCCTGTCACCATCGCCGACTATTTTTAAATGCCAATTTTTATGGTTTATGATTGAGAGTGCTTTAATCAGAATTTCAACGCCTTTAAAGTAATGAGCGCTGTCTAATCCGCCGACAAAGATTAATTCTAATTTGTCTTTCTTGATGAAAAGATCATTAACGCGGCGCACTAAATCTTTAGCCTTGGCAATAATATTAGTCTGACTAGGTAGATTTAATTCTTTGGGTTTGAATTTTTTCAGGTCAACGCCAAAAGGTATTTCTCTAAATTTTTCAGGATGTTTGGCATAAAAGCTACTAATCTGGCTATTCTTAATATAATCAAGGCTAGCGGTGATAATTATATCAGCCCGGTTTAAGAGGGGTCTTCTGATTAATAAGCTTGGTAGACTAAATATTTTAGTAAGTCGGGAAACATTTTTTACATCCATGTGATAATGGACGATGAGGCGCTTGTTTTTATTAAGTAAAGAAAAAAGCCAGACGATTTCAGCGGTGCCAAAAAATGGGTAGTGTAAATAAATCGTCTCAAATTTTTTTAAACGCCAGAGAAGTTGGGGTATAAAAGCACCGTGCCCACGCCTAAGCCAGGGATGGGAGTTATCCGGATGAAAAGTTTCTATTTCATATTTTCGGGAAATGATTTCTTCTAGACGTTTAGCGCTGTTGCCGATACCACCTGCGTAGGGAGGAAAGGCACAAACCAGCTGGGCAATTTTCATAATTTTTTCTTAATCGCGATCTCGCGAGCAATTTCTGTTAAATTAGCATCGAGCTTAGCTAAAGAAAGGCGGAGCTTGAAAACTAAGTAAAAGAGCAACATGATGGTCAAATAAAGCAGGAAGTTAATACCGGAAGAGAAGCCGAGCATTATTACTAAGTTATCTATTTGCTTGATAAAGATAACGGCAATTGCACCCAAGAACCAAAAAGAAAGCCAGAAAATAAATTCGTTGCGGCCGATTTTTTTGCTTCGCTTTTGTTCAGATAATCGCCAAATAAAAATGGCAATCAGGGCGAGGGCAATAAGTTGTTGTATCATATTTTTTTGCTTAATTACTGGCTATTATTTACTATTGACGCTTTTATATTTTAATGATAAATTATTATGATTTGCCTGAAAGCGTGGGCAGATACAGTATATAGTAACTTAAAAAAATATAAAATGAAAAAAAGTAAGTGTTTGTTGGGTGAGGTCGTAGCGACCTTGCTCTTCTTGGTTGTATTTTTCGCGATACGGCTATGGATATGTGGATATGATTTCGTTCATATTACCAGTGAGGCCCTGTCGACCGTCATGGCTGCCTTTGTTATAACGGTAGCGATAATAATTTATTTGAGTGGTAACGAGAGGGGGTTTCTTTCGTTTTCATTCGATGTTTTAGTGTTTACAATTGCTGGTGTTTTTCTTTGGGAGCTTAAAGGTATAGAATTATACGCCTTATGGTTCAGTTTGGCAGTCTTTGCTACTTTCGTATTAGTTAGTGTGGTGAATACTGTAAAACGGGTTCACCTCGGCTCAACTAATGCCGGGGAGCGGAAGATATTGCTTGAGTCCCATAGCGTTATATCTTATGGCCTAGCCATAAAAGTGGTAATAATGGGGTTGGGCGTCGTGTTGATGGAAAAAATATTACTGCCAATGTTGGCAGTATAAGTTCACGGCAAAGTTTGTTCTTTTAAAAGGTCTCTAATTCAGAGGCCTTTTTTATTTTATTATTTTCTTAATTGCCATGTCTTTAATAATTCTCACGCCGCCAGAAAATTTTTGGCCAAATTCATGATAGACAACGGTAATAGGCACCTCTACTACTTTTATATTTTTGGAAAATAACTGATGTAAGATTTCACTGCAGTGCGCCATGCCATCATTCTTGATTCGGATTTTTTCCGCTGCTTGGCGACTAAGGACGCGGAAGCCGCTTTGTGGGTCGGTTAATTTGATGTTAAAGAATACTCTATTAATTAAACGAGCTAGGGGCATAATTACTTTACGCTTCAGGGCAGGAAGATTAGATTCTTTTCCCATAAATCTGGAACCAAGAACTGCCTCGGCTTGTCCAGCTTCAATCGGTTGTACTAATTCAGGAATTTCTTCGGCCTGAAACTGATTATCGGCATCAAAGTGGATTATTATGTCAGCACCAGATAGCAGAGCATAGTCATTACCAGTTTGCAGGGCAGCGCCTTGCCCGCGGTTAATCGGATGGCGTAAAACAGTTGCCCCGGCTTGATGGGCAAGAATAGACGTATTATCTTTAGAATGGTCATCAATCACGACAATTTCATCAACAAAAGGACGAACACGGCGAATAACCTCGCTAATGTGTTCGGCTTCGTTATAGGCTGGGATGACGCAAATCTTTTTCATAAGTAATGGTTGTAAAAACGCCTATTTCTTGACGGCGGCTAGTTTGTCCGGCTTCTTTCCTTGATTTTAATATGGAGTGCGTTTTCTTGATGGGTCGTTTTAATTCTACTAACCTTTGCCCGCTAATCAGTTTTAGGTTAGCAGTAATTAAATTGCTTGGCAAACCGAGATTTAGAAGTTTGTCTAAGGCCTCTTTTGGGTGCCCAGCTTTAACGGTTGCTAGTACTAATCTTCCGGTAGCAGCTGCCAGAATTGCATTAGCCAGAACTAAATCATTGTCATTATCAACAGCAATAATGTCGGAATCGTGTCTAAGAACCCTGTCCCAGACCTCTTGCGATTCGCCGGGGCAGGAAACTCCGTCTATATTTATTTCTGGGCTATTTCCTAAAAAGTAAACTGAGCGTTTATCAGTATCTATTTCTCTTAAGCAAGCCGCTAGCGTAGTTGTTCTTCCTTGTCTTTCTGGAGAGCTAATGATAATAAGACCACGGGGTAATGATAGTGCTTGTTTAAATTTTTGTCTTTCTTCCCGCTGTAGTCCAAGTTGGCCAAGGCTCAAATTTCGGTTTTGCTTATGAATAATATCAATAATAATTTTTTCGCCGTTTTTGCTGGGAAGAATGCTGAGGTGAAAGTCTAGGCGATAGTCGCGATTGCGAATTTTAAAATATCGTCCTGAAGTTAATTCATCAGGCGCTAGTTTAAGGAGTCGGCGCAAGCTTGAAGATAAGTCTTCTTCTAGACTTTTGGGAAGGTGAAAATTCGCCTCTTCGCCAAGAGGCAGGTAACAGCGACAAGCAAGCTCTTGTTTTTGGCCGCTAATAACTAATTTTTCTGCTTTTTCTTGGGTTGCGAAGCTAAGTAGACGATTTAAGGATTTTGTTGTCATAATGCTATTATTTTAGCACATTTTATATTATTTTAAAAATATGTTAGACTATAATCAAAATACGTGTTATTGGCTTTTTTTCTATGGCTTATTCTAATCTTTACGCGCGCGCCTATACGGCCGTTCAACAATCTTTTGGGTCGTTTTCAAATCTCTTTCAGACGCCTGCAGTACGGGCATACGTTTTAGTAATAGCTTTATTGCAGACTTTAGTGTGGTGGCAAGCCATTAATATCTACCGAAAAGTTACTGGCACTCTATTAATTTTGCATTATAATATTGATTTCGGGGTTGATTTGATTGGCGACCCGCAAAAGATTTTTTATTATCCACTGGCTAGCTTGTTGTTAGCATTTTTAAATATTATTTTAGTTGCCGTCTTTGTTAGCCGTAAATATTTTCGTCCCCTAATGCATATGCTTATGCTTGCCACTGCAATTGCTACTATTTTTTTAAGCTTAGCGCTCCTTTCAATTTATACAGTTAATTTCCGTTAAATTAATCAATTATGGAATTTCAAATCATCCGCATTTTATTTCTCTCTACGTTATCTTTTATTTTTGCCATTTTATCTGCGCCGCTATTGACGCATTTTCTTTATAAATATAAGCTAGGCAAAAAAATTCGCAATAACGGAGCGACCCCGGTATTTAGCGAGCTTCATGCTCATAAAGCCGGCACTCCGACTATGGGTGGAATTCTAATTTGGGGGACGGTTGTGGTTTTAATGGGCTTCTTTTATCTGTTAGCTAATTTTTTTCCAGGCGATGTTTTTCAATATTTTAATTTTTTGTCTCGCGCCGAAACCTTATTGCCTTTGGGCGCTTTATTGGCTGCTGCTTTCATCGGCTTATTTGATGACTGGCTTGATATTAGAGGGCGTGGTGTTTTTGGTGGAGGGGGCTTAAAGCTTAGGCATCGCTTATTGATTTATGCCTTGATTGCTTTAATTGGCGCTCTCTGGTTTTATTTTAAGCTTGATTGGACTATTTTTCATGTTCCTTTTTTCGGTAATTTTGAAATTGGTGCCTGGTATATTCCGATTTTTATTTTTATTATCGTAGCTACTTCTTTTTCAGTTAACGAAACCGATGGTTTAGATGGTTTGGCTGGCGGGACTTTGTTAATTGCCTTTGCCGCTTATGGTATTATTTCTTTTGCTTTAGGGCGTTATGATTTAGCTACTTTTTGCGCTGTAATTATTGGCGCACTCTTATCTTTTTTGTGGTTTAATATTCCACCCGCCCGTTTTTATATGGGAGATACAGGAGCTATGAGTTTGGGCGTAACTTTAGGAATTATTGCCATGCTTACAAATAGCGCCTTTCTTTTAATTTTTATTGGTTTGATTTTTTTGATTGAATCTCTTTCTGTTATTGTTCAGACTATATCCAAGCGTACGCGCAAAAAAAAGATTTTTATTTCTACTCCTATCCATCACCATTTTCAGGCGATTGGCTGGCCGGAGTCTAAAGTTGTCATGCGTTTTTGGGTTATTGCGGCGATTGGCGCCGCAATCGGTTTAATGATTTTTTTGTTAGACGTTAAAATATGAATGTAGTGCGCTGGGCAAAAAAACCAAATAACTCTACACAGCGGCACGAGGCTGATAAGAGTATAATGACCGCCATGTTTGTATTAATTGCGGTCGGTCTAGTTTTATTATTTAGCGCTTCTTCGGTTGTTTCTTACGATCGCTTCGGTAATACTTATCATTATTTCCAGAATCAGCTGGTTGGCCTGGGTGTCGGCCTAGTTGGCTTCTTTGTCGCCTATCGTATTAACTATCATTTCTGGAAAAAATATGCTTTTTTATTTTTAATTGCCTCGGTGCTGCTATTAGTTTTGGTCTTTATTCCCGGTTTGCAGGCTGCACATGGTACAGCCCGTAGTTGGATTAATATTTTCGGTCAATCTTTTCAGCCTTCAGAGTTAGTAAAATTATCATTTTTAATTTATTTAGCGACTTGGCTTGAGGCTAAAAAAGAAGATTTAGGAAATTTTGCGAGTGGCACCTTCCCATTTTTAATTGTCTTAGCCATTATTAGCGTTTTGATGTATTTACAACCAGACCTGGGAACTCTGTTTATTATTATTTCCTCGGCTGTTATGGTTTTTTTTGTCGGTGGTGGAAAATTACAACATTTGTTTTTAGCAGGCGCACTGGGAGCCATTGGTCTATTTATAGTTTTGAACGCTGGCTCGGCGTATCAGAGTGATCGTTTTAAATGTTTGAAAGACCCTAGTTTTAGCACTCAAGATAAGTGTTATCAGATTAACCAATCGCTTATTGCGGTTGGTTCTGGTGGTTGGTTCGGGCGTGGTTTAGGTCAGAGTCGGCAAAAGTTTATGTATTTGCCGGAAGTTTGGGGAGATTCTATTTTTTCCATTGCTGCCGAAGAAGTTGGTTTTGTCTTTAGTGCTTTACTGCTATTGTTGTATCTTTTTATTTTTTATCGCGGCCTTTTAATTGCCCGAGCAGCGCCTGATTTATATGGTAGTGCGCTGGCAACCGGCATTATTGCCTGGTTAGCGATTCAGACATTTTTAAATGTTGGTGGAATGATTAATTTAATTCCTATGACCGGAGTTCCTTTACCCTTTATTTCGGCCGGTGGTTCGGCATTAATGTCTGCCTTGATTGCGATGGGAATTCTGGTTAATATAAGCAAGCACACTAAATTAAGTTATGCCAAGCGTCAATAAACGCCCGAAAACAATAATTTTAAGCGGTGGTGGTACCGGAGGTTCGGTAACACCGCTTTTAGCGGTGGCTCGTAAACTTTGGACGGAAGATTCTGATTTACGTTTAATATTTGTTGGCGGGAAGAGCGGACCAGAAAAAGAGTTAGTGGCCGCCTGTAGTTTCCCTAATCATAAACTTGAATTCAGATCTTTACCGGCAGGGAAATTGCGCCGATATTTTGCTTGGCAGAATTTTCTAGATATTTTTAAAATTATTTCCGCCTTCTTTCTTTCTTTTGGTTTAATTATACGAGAAAAGCCAGGAGTAGTAGTTGGCGCTGGTAGCTTTGTTAGTGTGCCTCTTTGTTTTGCCGCCTATCTTTGTCGTGTGCCGGTAATCGTTCATCAGCAAGATGTCCGTCCTGGTTTAGCTAATCGTTTAATGGCGCCGTTTGCGAGATTAGTAACTGTTGTCTTTGAAAAATCTTTGCGTGATTACGGACCGGAAGCGGTCTGGATCGGCAATCCATTTAATGAACCAGATGAAAATATTAATAGCAGCAGTGCATCTAAAGCCTCTTGCGGACTTTGTCCGACCAAACCTTTTGTTTTAGTAACTGGCGGTGGCACTGGATCGATGGCGATTAACGAATTAGTTTTCCAATCAGTAGTTAAATTATCTACTTCGGCGCAGATTATGCATTTAACTGGCAAGGACAAGGCGCCGTCTGTGAGCGAGCAAACAAAATTAGCACAGTATCCTGATTATCATTATGCAGAGCTGCTAGGGAATGATGAAGTTTTTAATTTGATGATGGCGGCTGATTTAGTAGTTTCTCGTTGTGGCTTAGCCACTTTAACGGAGTTAAGCGCGTTAGCGAAGCCAGCAATTTTGATTCCTATACCCAATTCGCATCAAGAAGATAATGCGGCTGTTTTTGCTCAAGCGAAAGCGGCAATTGTTTTAAATCAGTCTGAGCTTGATGCGGAGAAGTTTAGTGAAACAGTTTTGCAGGTTTTGCGTGACCCGATTCGTCGTGAAGAATTATCGCGCAACATCGGTCGTTTTATGAAGAAGGATGCCGCCCAGATTATGGCCAGTTTTATTTTAGAGATTCTTAAATAGTATGGCTGCTAAAAATATTTACATGATTGGGATTAAAGGCGTCGGCATGACAATGCTTGCGCAGTTTTTAGCTTGCCAGGGAAATAAAATCAGCGGCTCGGATGTGTCAGAAAGTTTTATGACGGATAAAGTCTTGGCTGATACGGGGATTAAGGTGTTAGCGCCTTTTGCTGCCGCTAATTTACCAGCCAGCGTTGATTTAGTAATTTATTCCAGCGCTTTTACGGCTAAAAATAATCCGGAATTAGCGGCACTAGCTAAAATGCCAGCCGCCAAGCGCCCCCAGATGTTATCTTATGCCGAAGCCTTGGGGGCTGAGTTTAGCGCTCAAAAGGGAATTGCGGTTTGTGGTAGTCATGGCAAAACAACTGTTTCGGCTTGGCTTGGTTATGTTTTGTGGAAATCAGGTAAGAAGCCCAATGTTTTAGTAGGCTCGCGCGTCCCGCAATTTAAGGGCAGCAGTTTAAGTGGGCGTTCTGATATTTTTGTGGCTGAAACGGATGAATATCAAAATAAGCTTCAGTATTTTCAGCCGGATGGCGTGGTGTTAAATAATATTGATTATGATCATCCTGATTTTTTTCCGACTGAGGCTGATTATGTTAAAGTTTTTGCTGAATTTTTAAAAAAGATTCCGAAGGGCGGTTTTTTTATTATGAATAATCGTGATGTTCAGAGCCGCCGGATTGTAAAATATTGCCGCGGCCGCATTGCTAAATATGACGTCGCCGATGAGGCTTATTCTGGCGAGACCGTTAATTATTTAGCGCACAGTCTAAAGTTAAAAGGCGGTAACCAATATTTTGAAATTAATAATTTAGGAGAATTTAAAATTCGCCTCTGGGGGCGTCATAATATTTTTAATGCTTTAGCAGTAGTCGCTGCGGCACGCGAGCTAGGTGTTCCGCTTACAAAAATTAAAGAACATCTTTTTGGTTTTACTGGCACGGAAAGACGGGCTGAGTTTTTAGGAAATTATCGTGGGGCAAAGATTATTGATGATTATGCTCATCACCCAACGGAGATTCGGACAACTATTGCCGGCGTTAAAGCGCGTTATCCGAAACAGCGTTTGCGTGTAATTTTTCATCCCCATACTTTTACAAGAACAAAAGCTTTATTTGCTGACTTTTCTCAGAGTTTTGCTGATGCTCAGGAATTAGTGATTTTAGATATTTACGGTTCAGCCAGGGAAAAACAGGGAGGAGTTTCCAGTTTACAACTTGTTAAAGCGGTGGAGAAAGTAAATAAACAAGTGAAAAGGAAACAACAAGTTTCTAATGTTAAAGATATTGAAGCGGCGATTAAATATTTGCGTGCTAGCGCTAAGCCAGGAGATATTATATTACTGATGGGCGCTGGCGATGTTTTTAGAGTTGGTCAAGGATTGTTATATGCTCAACATAGAAAAAAATAAAAACCTAAAAGAGTTTACTACCCTTAAAGTTGGTAGCCGCGCTGATTATTTTACAGTTGTTCATAATCGCGAGGAACTATTAGAGGCGGTTAGTTTTGCTAAATCTAAAAAGTTATCAATCACTGTTCTTGGTGGTGGCTCAAATTTACTTATCTCCGGGCCAGTTCAGGGATTAGTTATTAAAAATGAAATCAAGGGAATCAGAATAATGGAAAAAAATAAAGAAAGAGCATTAGTTGAGGGAATGTCTGGTGAGTCTTGGTCTAAGTTTGTTAGTTTTGCGGTTGAAAATAAATTATATGGTTTAGAAAACTTATTTTTAATTTATGGCACAGTTGGCGCTGCGCCGGTCCAGAATATTGGCGCCTATGGTGTTGAATTAAAAGATACTTTTCATCATCTTAAAGCGATTAATTTAAAAACTGGGGTAGAAAGAATTTTTTCAGCTGCTGATTGTCGTTTTGGTTATCGCGATAGTATATTTAAGAATAGGCTTAAAGGAAAATATTTTATTTATTCTATTGTTGTTAGTTTATTGCGCAAACAAACATTAAAACTAGACTATGGTTCTATTCGTGAAACTTTGAACGCTAAAGGCATTAAAAAGCCAAGCTTGCGCGAGGTTATTAAAACAATTGAAGAAATTAGAAATAGCAAACTCCCTAATCCATACGCGCTTCCTAATGCCGGCTCTTTCTTTAAGAATCCGGAAGTAAGCGCGGCAGTTTTTAAGACGCTTAAGAAAAAGTATCCAGACATGCCGTCTTTTCCTGGTAGCGGTCGTAAAATTAAAATTCCAGCTGGTTGGTTGATAGAAGCGGCTGGATTTAAGGGAAAAAGGTTTGGTCGGGTTAGGATGTATGAAAAACAGGCTCTTATTTTAGTAAACAACGGCGGTACGGCCAAACAGATCCTAGAGTTAGTGGCTAAAGTTAAGGCTGGCGTTAAGAAGAAATTCGGTCTTGATTTAAGCGAGGAAGTTAATATAATATAGAATAATTAGAAATAGGTAGCTTTAAATATATGATAACCGCTAATGAATTGCGCCAAAAATATTTAGATTTTTTTAAGAGCCATGGGCACGCCATAATTTCTAGCGCTAGCTTAATTCCGGAAAACGACCCTTCGGTTTTATTTACAACTGCGGGCATGCATCCACTGGTGCCGTATCTTCTTGGCGAAAAACATCCTGCGGGCGCCCGTTTAGTTGATGCCCAGAAATGTATTAGAACTGGGGATATTGATGAAGTTGGTGATAGGACTCATCACACTTTTTTTGAAATGATGGGTAATTGGTCCTTGGGAGATTATTTTAAAAAAGAATCCATTGCTTTTAGTTGGGAGTTTTTAACTTCGCCCGCTTGGCTTGGTTTAGATAAGAACCGAATTGCAGTTTCTGTTTTTGAGGGCGACGCTGATGCCCCTTATGATGCTGAGGCTTATGGTTTTTGGCAGGAAATATTTGAAGCTAACGGCTTGCCAATAACACGAATTACAAAACTGCCTAAGAAAAATAATTGGTGGGGTCCGGCTGGCACAACCGGTCCTTGTGGTCCGGATTCAGAAATTTTTTATTGGTCAGATAATTCCATGCCAGCACCAACAAGTTTTAATGATGATCATGATTCTTGGGTGGAAATCTGGAACAACGTTTTCATGCAATACAATAAGAATGAGGTAGGAAAATATGAACCGCTTTCTCAGCAGAATGTTGATACCGGTTTAGGATTAGAAAGAGTTTTGACAATTATAAATGGTTTGAATGATAATTATCGCTCTGAATTATTCTCTAGTTTGATTAAGAAGGTTGAAGAGTTAAGCGGACACACTTATGGTGCCGACGTTGAAACCGATAAGGCGATGCGCATTATCGTTGATCATCTTAAGGCGGCAACTTTTATTATCGGCGACCATAAGGGAATAACCCCGTCTAATACTGATCAGGGTTATGTTTTGCGCCGTTTAATTCGCCGCGCTATTCGTTATGGTCGTCAACTCGGAATCGCAAAAGCGTTATGGGCTAAAGAGATTGCTAAACAAGTTATTCTTGATTATCAGGAGATATATGGTGAGCTTGTACAGAATCAGTTATTTATTTTAGAGAATCTTGATAAAGAAGAAGAGAAGTTTAGTCGGACTTTAGAAAAAGGCATGCTTGAATTTAATAAATTAGCAAATAAAGATATTAGTGGGCATGATGCTTTTAATCTTTATCAGAGCTATGGTTTTCCTTTAGAGATAACTGAGGAGCTGGCTGCCGAAAAGGGAATTAAAGTTGACCGAGCTGTTTTTGAAGAAGAATTAAAAAAGCACCAAGACTTATCCCGCACTGCTTCGGCGGGAAAATTTAAGGGGGGCCTTGCTGATTCAAGCGAAGAAACAACTCGTCTTCATACCGCTGCTCATTTATTGTTAGCTGCTTTACGCAAGGTTCTAGGCGAACACGTTACTCAGAAGGGAAGCAATATTACTCCTGAGCGTTTGCGCTTTGATTTTTCTCATCCTGAAAAAATGACTCCCGAGCAGATTCTTAAGACGGAAGAATTGGTTAATAGTGCCATCAAGGCTAATTTGCCGATTAATTGTGAGGAGCTTTCCTTGGAGGAAGCAAAAACCAGAGGAGCCATGGGGGTTTTTGATTCCAAATATGGGGAAAAAGTTAAGGTTTATACGGCTGCTCCACAGTTGGCTAACGGTCAATCAGATTTAACTCAAGCTTTTTCTCAAGAAATCTGTGGTGGTCCTCATGTGAAAAATACTGGAATATTAGGTAAATTTAAGATACAGAAAGAGGAATCATCTAGTGCTGGTGTTAGGCGCATTAAGGCAATTTTAGAGAATTAATTCTAAAGCTTTTTTAAATCTGCTTATCTATTGACAACTTTGAATCTTATCTCTATAATGTTTTTATTAAGAATATTGAATTAAATAAGCGAAAAAAATTCTTGAAAGAACTTTGATAAGGCAGTCCTGTCTTTATCAAACTTTTTTTTGTTAAGATTAAAACAAATGGGTAACAATAATGAGGGTTCCGAGAGCTTGAATGCGAAGGATTTTATAGAAATGCAAGGCGAAGTTTTAGAGCTGATGCCTGCTGCCAGCTTTCGGGTTGCCTTGGAAAATGGCCATGAAATCTTGGCGCATTTGTCTGGCAAGATGAGGATGAATCGCATCCGCTTGCTTCCAGGTGATAAAGTCAAGCTTCAAATTAGTCCCTATGATTTAACTAAGGGACGAATAACCTATCGCATGTAAATATTGAACGGGCCAAGTCTGCGGAGAGTAGACATCTAAATCATGAAGAATTGCTTTAAATAACCTCGCAGTTAAATTATAGCAAACACGAATATCGTAAAACTATGAAAGTTAGAGCTAGCGCTAAGAAAATCTGTAAGGATTGCAAAGTAGTGAGACGTAAAGGTCGGGTCCACGTTATTTGCAAAAACCCCAAGCACAAGCAGAGGCAAGGGTAGTAATTTTATTTTTTTATGGCAGTAAGAATAGCTGGGGTTAATATCCCTAATGATAAAAGAGTTGAAATCGCTTTGACCTATATTTACGGGATTGGCCGTACTAGATCAAATAAGATTTTAGAAACCGCTAAGGTTGATCGCGACATCCGTGTTAAGGATCTTAAAGAAGAAGATGTCAATCGCCTCAGAGAAATGATTGAGAAGCAGTTTACGGTTGAAGGCGACCTGCGCCGCGAGGTTCAGAGTAATATCAAACGTCTAAAAGAAATCGGTTGTTTCCGAGGCTTGCGCCACATTAAGCACTTGCCAGCTAGAGGTCAGAGAACTAAGACCAATAGCCGTACCGTTCGCGGAAACAAGCGCGTAACTATGGGCAGCGGTAAGAGCAAGGCCGGCCTACAGAAGACCTAATCCTAACACACACGAAGTTTTCAAAATATGTCTGACAAAGAAAACAAAGATTTAGCCGCTAAGGAGGAAGCCAAATTGGCTGCCGCCGCTCCGGTTGCCGAAGAAAAGGCAGCTAAGGGAGAAGAAAAAGAAGAGCGCGATGAACTCGCTGCCTTCTCTTTTGATTCTTCTGATGAGGAGTTACCGGAAGAAATCAAGCAGAAGCTAGAAAAGAATAAGGCCGCTCGTGCTAAGAAAAAGCTCGTCAAGAAGAAAAAGAAAAAAACTGCGAAAGTAGTTAAATCTGGGCGTGCTTATATCCAAGCGACCTACAACAATACCATGATTACCTTAACTGATAATAATGGCGATGTTATTTCCTGGGCTTCCGCTGGTTTAGCCGGTTTCAAGGGCGCCAAAAAAGCTACCCCTTATGCCGCTCAAATCATCACTAAGATTGCTACCCAGAAAGCTAAAGAAGAATACGGACTTCAAGAAGTTAACGTTTTCGTTTCTGGTGTTGGTACTGGCCGCGAGGCTGCTATCCGCGCTTTAAATGCTAATGGCTTAGAAGTAGCTTCTATTAAAGATACGACCCCAGTTCCTCATAATGGCTGCCGTCCGAAGAAACCAAGAAGGGTCTAAGCTAATAAGATATAAACGAATATGAGAAATATTGATAACAAATGTAAGCAATGCCGTCGCGCCGGTGAAAAACTTTTCCTTAAGGGAGAGCGTTGTTTTTCTCCAAAGTGCGCAATGGTAAAGCGTAACTACGCTCCGGGCGCTCAAGGTAATAAACCTCGCAAGCGTTTAAGCGACTTCGGTACGCAGCTGGCTGAAAAGCAAAAGGCAAAGAGATACTATGGTGTTTCTGAAAAACAATTCCGCCTCACTTTTGAAAAAGCTGCTAAGAAGCAAGGAGATGCTGGTAAGAATTTCTTAAAGGCTCTTGAATCTCGTTTGGATAATGTTGTCTTTCGTCTTGGTTTTGCAAATTCTCGCGCTCAAGCTAGGCAGCTAGTTAACCATGGTCATTTTGTAGTCAATGATCGCAAAGCTGATATTCCATCTTTTCAAGTTAAAGAAGGGCAGGAAATTAAAGTTCGCAAAAACAGTCAGAAGAGTCCTTATTTCCGAAATGTAAATGAACAGCTCGTGAAAGCTGAGAGACCGAGCTGGTTGAATTTTAATACTGATGGCTTAGTTGCTAAAATTCTTCATGACCCGAAGGACGAAGATCTCCCACAGAGCATCAACGTTCAAATGATTATTGAATATTATTCAAAATAAAAAATAGTATGCAAAACATTGCTAACCCTAAAAAAATTACTTTTAACTCAGTTGGCAATCCCAATGAGGGGGTTATTACGGTTGAACCACTGTTTCCTGGATATGGTATGACTTTAGGCAACTCATTGCGCCGCGTTCTCTTGTCTTCTTTACCAGGAGCCGCTGTTATTGGCGTCAAAATTAAAGGCGCTAGCCATGAGTTTATGGCCATCCCTCACATCAAGGAAGATGTTTTAGAAATGATTTTGAACTTCAAGCAGTTACGCTTAAAGATGTTTACTGAAGAAGAGGTGCGCTTATATATCAAAGTTAAAGGCAAGAAGGTTGTTACTGCCGCTGATATTATTAAAGATAGCCAAGTTGAGATTAAGAATCCAGAACTCGTTCTTGCTAATATCACTAATGAGGCCGGTAGTCTTGAAGCTGAAATTTTGGTTCGCTCCGGTCGCGGTTATCGTATGACTGAGGGCAGCAAGCGTGAAAATAAAGAACTCGGTTACATTGAGATAGATTCTGTTTTTTCTCCAGTTACCGTTGTTAGTATTAACGTAGAAAGTGCTCGTGTTGGTAAAATGACCAACTGGGATAAGCTTATCTTAAACGTTAAGACTGATGGCACTATTTCCCCAGAAGATGCTTTCAACGAAGCTGTTAAAATCCTCGTTGATCAATTCAGCGCTCTTTTACCTGGCGGCATTGCTCGCGCCGAAGAAGAGGCTCAAGCAGCACACGTAAGCGAAGAATCAGCTGTTGAAGCTGAGGTTGAAGCTGAGCCTGTAGAAGAAGTAATCGCTGAAGAAACTCCTGAGGTTGAAGAAGTAGTTGAAGAAGAGAAGAAGGAGAAGAAAGAAAAAGTTAAGAAAACCAAGAAATAAAGTTTTATGCGCCACAGAAATAAAAATAAAATCCTAGATCGGGAAAAAGGTCCGCGTGAGCTGATGCTTAGAAACCTGGCTTCCAGTATTCTTTTATATGAAAAGGTTAAAACTACCAAGGCTAAGGCTGCGGCTGTTCGTCCTTTAGTAGAAAGAATGATTACTTCTGCTAAGGCAGGAGATTTGGCAGCTAGACGCGGCTTGATTAAGGTCTTATTGCAGGAAAATGCAGTTAAGAAAACAATTGAAGTCCTCGGTGTTCGTTATAAGGAGAGGGCTGGCGGCTATACTCGCGTCGTTAAATTAGGTGCTCGTCAAGGCGATGGTGCTGAGATGGTCCAGATTGAATTAGTATAACCAATATGAAAAATATAGAAAGAAAACTGCACAAGATTGACGCTGCCGGACAGACTGTTGGTCGTTTGGCTACCCAGGTTGCTCTTATCTTGCGTGGTAAGAATAAGCCTGAATATCAAGCTCATCTTGATTTAGGCGATATCGTTGAAATCGTCAATGCTGGCCAGATGAAATTCACTGGTAAGAAGTTTGACCAAAAGGAATACTATCATTTTTCCGGATATATCGGCGGTCTCAAAACCAAGAAGATGTCGGAGGTTTTTGCTGGTAATCCTGGTGAGGTCTTGAAGAAGGCTGTCCGTGATATGCTTCCTCCAACCAAGCTTCGTCCTGGTATGCTGAAAAGATTAATCATCAAATAATATGGCAGAAAAAAAGATAAAAATGATCAGAGACGAAGAGATGGTCGTCGCCGAAACTGATACTATGGATGAAGATAGAGATTGGGCGAAAAATGAAACCGTTGAATTCTCCGGTAAATATATTGCCGCTGTTGGACGTCGCAAGCAGGCCGTTGCCCAGGTTAGACTTTATGAGGGTGGTAAGGGTGTTATCATGGTTAATGGTATGCGTGCTGCTGCTTATTTTCCTGGTGAAGGCTATGGCATTATCGGTCAACCGATGAAGGTTACTGGCCATGGGCGTGATTATAATTTCTCCGTTATCGTTAAAGGTGGTGGGAAATTTGGTCAAGTTGACGCCGTTAAGTTAGGTATTGCCCGCTCAATTTTAGAAATTGATCCAGCCTCTAAAGAAGCTTTAAAGGCTAATGGTTTCTTGACTCGTGATCCACGTCAAGTTGAAAGAAAGAAACCAGGTTTACGCAAAGCCAGAAAGGCTCCACAATGGTCAAAACGTTAATTACACTTTGCAAATACAAACAGCCGACTCTTTTCAGGGTCGGTTTTGTTTTTGTTGATTTATGTGATAACCTAAGATATATGGACACATTACTTAAGAAAATTGAAGATTTGCGCCAGCGCTTTCTTAAAACTAGAGAACTGATGGATATTGATGGCAAGGAAGTGAAGGAAAAAGGGTTACGTCTGAAAATGGCTGAGCCCGGTTTTTGGGATAATCAGGCTGAAGCGGTCAAAGTCAGTCGTGAGGCTGAAGGTTTGGCTGATGAAGTTGCTAAATGGAATCAGTTAAGTGATAATATCCGCGACCTGGAAGAAATTGCTGCTTTGGCGGAAAGAGAGGATAATGACGATTTGTCTTTAAGCGCTTTAACAAGTGATTTGGAAACAAGGTTTTTACAATTAGAAAAAGACTTTGGTCACTTAGAATTTCAATCTTTTTTTTCAGGTAAATATGACCGCGACAATGCAATAATTTCTATTCATGCTGGTACGGGCGGAGTTGATGCTCAGGATTGGGCCCAGATGTTGGAACGGATGTATTTTCGTTTTGCCGAACGTCAGGGATTTAAGGCGGAAATTTTAGATAGAAATTATGGTAATGAAGCGGGAATCAAAAGTGTTGATTTTCGAGTTGTCGGTCCTTATGCCTATGGTTATTTAAAGAGTGAAAACGGTGTTCATCGTTTGCTTAGAAATTCGCCATTTAATGCCGATGGTTTGCGCCAAACTTCCTTTGCTCTAGTTGAGGTTATTCCAGAGTTAGCTGATGATGATGAGGTTGTGATAAAAGATGATGATATTCGCATTGATGTCTTTCGGTCTAGCGGTCCAGGAGGACAGAGTGTTAATACCACTGACTCAGCGGTGCGCATTGTTCATTTAGCTACTAACATCACTGTAACTTGCCAGACGGAACGTTCGCAGCATCAGAACAAAGAAAATGCCATGAAGATTCTGCGCGCGAAACTCAGTCAGCGCGTAATTGAAGACAGGGAAGCTGAAGAGAAAAAGTTGAAAGGAGATAATAAAGCGGAATGGGGAAAACAGATTCGTTCATATTTTATGTATGGCAACAAGTTAGTTAAAGACCATCGCAGCGAATATGAAACTTCAAGCGTTGAAGCAGTACTTGATGGTGATTTGAGCCAGTTTATGGAAGCTTATTTGCGCTTTTTGAAACGCTAAAAATACTTCAGAAATAGTTTAGATTTTAATCAGTAGGGAAATAGTAAAATGCCATCATGAAACGATGGTATTTTAAATTGAGCAAGGCGCGTGCTTTTTTATACTTTAACCTGGCTCATATTTTTTTGATTGCTATTTTAAGCCTAAACTCCGAGGCTTTTTCGTCGGAGTTAAGGCCCGGCGGCTTATCTTCATATTATGATAGTCGCCAGGAATTTATCGGCCGTGTTTGTGCGGAAAGTGAAGCCGATTATAATGATAGACGATTAATAGTCTGCGCTGGTGAAGAAAGAATACTTATAACCAGTAAGCTTTATCCGCATTATGATTATGGTGATTTTTTAAAAATTTCTGGTCTAATCCAGGCACCGCCAAAGTTTGACGGCTTTGACTACGCGCGTTATTTAGCTCGTTTTGGAATTTATTCGGTGATGTATTATCCGCAACTTGAACTGTCAGGAGGAAAATTATCTCTAGGTCAGAATGTTTATCTAAGTCTATTACAAGGTAAATGGGCACTAAGAAATATTTTAGAAAAGTCTTTGCCTGAGCCGGAAGCCGGTTTAGGCACAGCGCTTTTACTTGGTTATCGGCGAACAATTAGCGAAGAAGACAGTGATGCTTTTGCGCGCACTGGCTTAAGTCATTTAATTGCGATATCTGGTTCGCATATTACTATTATGGCGGCGATGCTGGCTTGGCTAGCTGCTTATCTCGGCTTGTCGCGTCGAGCGAGCGCGCGTTTAATTTTTTCTTTTTTAATTTTATACCCTTTTATTACCGGACTGAGTGCTTCAGCGGTAAGAGCGGGGATTATGGGTGGCTTAGTTTTTTTAGCGTTTTATTCTGGACGTCTAGGAAGCGCGGTCAATGCTTTAGTTTTTGCCGCTTCGGCAATGTTATTTTTCGAGCCACGATTATTACGGGATGATATTGGTTTTCAGTTATCATTTTTAGCCGTGCTGGCAATTTTATATCTTTATCCGCTGGGCAAACCAATAGCACGAAAAATAAAAAAGCGGCTGCCGGGCCGCTTAGGAAAAATATTAATTATTGTTTGGGAAATATTTAGTTTAACTACCGTTTGTCAGTTAGCCGTTGCGCCAATTATGTTAATTAATTTTGGGCAATTGTCGCTTATCTCTTTAATTTCCAATCCGCTGGTCGCTTGGATATTTCCATTTTTGCTCGCCGCATTAATCATTCCATTACCAATAGCGGGGCTTATTCCGGCGCTTGGTCCATTTTTATATCTGCCAGCTTATTATCTTCTAACGTTTTTATTTGAGGCTGCGCGTCTAATGTCTTCTTGGCCAGGGGCGATTTTGGAGATAGACAAGTTTTAACAAAAAACTGCCCCTTGCGAGGCAGTTTTTGTATTGTAGTTTTTGAAAAACTTATTTGGCAGCTTTAGCGGCGGCCGCGGCAGTCTTTACGACGCCTTTGCCCTTAACACGCTTTGGCTTATCCATTGTCCTGAGGCAGGAGGTGCAAAGTTTGAACTTATCACCACCGATAGTTTTGCTTTGAAGATTGATATTCTGCTTTTTCAGGGTTTTTACTTTAGAATGAGAACGACTTGCTCCCTTAGTTGCACCGCGTCCGCATAAATCACATTTTTTCGCCATATTGCTTTATTTTCTTATTTATGATGTTCCTATTCTAACAACATTTCTAAAATTAATCAAGTCATGCTATTATTAGAACATATGATCTATATATTCCAAATAATAGTGTTGATTTTTTCCGCCATAATCCATGAATATATGCATGGCTTCGTCGCCCATAGTTTGGGAGATGATACGGCGAAAAATGCTGGTCGTTTAACCTTAAATCCGCTGGCGCACCTTGACTGGTTTGGGTCTTTTTTCTTGCCGTTTATGATGATTCTATCAGGGGTCGGATTTGTTATCGGCTGGGCTAAGCCGGTGCCTTATAACCCATATAATTTGCGCGATCGTAAGTATGGTGATGCTAAGGTGGCTCTAGCGGGCCCGTTATCTAACTTAGCGGTAGCTGTAGCCTTTGGTTTGATTTTAAAGTTTGTGCCCTTTATTAGTTTAACTTTTGCCGGTCTTTTGAGCGTGATTATTTATATCAATATTCTGCTCATGGTTTTCAATCTTTTGCCGATTCCACCACTTGATGGCTCTAAGGTTTTAGCGACCTTCTTGCCAGCAGATTTAAAAGAAAGATATTTGCGTCATGAGCGTTTTGGATTTATTGCTGTTATCTTGATTGTGATGCTTTTTAGTCCAGTAATTAGCGTGCCGGTTAACTTTTTATTTAAGTTGATAGCGGGGTAGAGATAGACACTAAAAACCTTTTGTATAAAAAGAGACCCGAATCTTGATAGACTCGGGTCTTTTGTTTGCTTTGATTTTTGAGTTTTTTGTTTGCTAGTTGTTAGTACTAGCAGCTTTTTCAATTTTAGTGAGCATGTTAATAAGCTCACTTTCACCTTTGTAGGGATTTTTTTCTCCAGGCATTTTTGAATTGATAATTTTTTCTCTGATTGTCTGGGTGATTTTAATCACAAGGCCAAGCTCTTCATCGAAAAAGCTTTTGCTGGCGATTAATTCTAGAATTTCTAGCATAATGGTCATATCTGCTTGCCAGACAATTTGTTTTTTGTGTATTGAAACGGTAAGTAGGCTGGAAATGTGTGCTGGCATTATTTCAGAATCTAAAAATCGCTGGATAGCTGCGTTTTTATCGAAATTATAAATCGTGGCCAGATCTCTGATAGTAATGGTATTAGGATCCTTTTCCATTAGGGCATTAAACATATCCACCTTTTCTTTTTCTTTGGCTTTTTCGCTTAATCCTTTTTCTATTTCTTTTTTTAATCTTATTTCTTCCATCCTTTTTATTCCTTCTTGTTTTTCGCGCTGTTTATTTCGGCATCTCCTTACTACCAAGAAAGCAATAATGATCATTACAATTAACATGCCAATTAAAAGTTGCCAAAGTTTAATTCCCCAGAAAAGTTCTACTGACCAAAATTGGATAATTGTACTAATTACTCCAGAAAGAATAAACAGTGCTGGCGCAAATAATAGTCTTGCCCCTATTTCCTCGTCATAAAGATAATTATTTTTAACGGACAGCAATAGAATTATCAGAGAAGCTGCTACTATGGGAATCCAGATTGTCTGGTTGCCGAAGTTGGCGACTATTAAACTGATAAGAAAGAGGATGGTTGTCAGGAAAATAAATTTTCCCAGGAAACGCAACCTTGCACTACGAGCAAATTCCAGCCAAATGATTTGACCGCGGTTAATAAGGTCGTAGGTGCCAATAATTAGGACTGTAGACAGGATTACCGCGGTCGTGTGACCGGGATAAGCTAGTACTTTTAAACTAGCAGCAATTGAAGCGCCAATTAAGGCAAGTAGAATCCTTTTTGGGCTTTCGTATTCGTCGCCGACCATTGAGAGAACGGCGGATACAAACAGGACGCAACCTAAAGTTAGGAGATTAATCCAGAGAGAAAAATTTTCTCCGAACATTACAACTAGGGCAATAGGGAGCCCAAACATTACAACATTGATTAACATGTTTGTTAGCACGTTAATAACTCTTTCTTTTAAATCACTCATTTTATTAAATTTTTAAGGAACCGGTTTCTTTAACTCCTTTAACAGGGCACAGCCTTGTACGGCTTTTAAGTGCCAACCGTTTAGCGCACTATGAGATATATTATAGAACATATTACTAAATTTGTCAATAACTTCGCTATTTACCTTGACACTGGGGTTATCTTTTGTTAAACTAAAGATAACCTCACTTATTTAGTCAAAATATATGGAAAGCCTAATTGCCTTAAAAGATTTAAGATTAAACATGGATAAATACGCTTCTGAAGTAAAAGCGGGCAAATCTTTTATTGTTTTAAAACAAAGCAAGCCCTTATTTAAAATTAGTCCGGTTGACGAAGACAGTAGCTGGGAAGAAGCCGTTAATTTTACCAAGATTAAAAAGGGCGGAGTTAATATTGATGAGCTCTTAAAGGCGCTTTAAGCTTATGGATAAAATTGCCAAAGCGCTTTTAAGTTTATCTTCATCGGAAAGGGAAACAATGAAGTCTGTTTTACTAAAAATCAAGACCGGCATTTTTGCTGGTTTAGATTTAAAAAAATTAAAAAATTGTGATGATATTTTTCGTGTTAGAAAGGGTAAGCTGCGCGTTATTTTTAAAAAAGATTCTGAGGGAAAATATTTTATTCTAGCAGTAGAAAGAAGATCCGATAATACATACAGAAAATACTAAAAACCTTTTGTATAAAAAGAGACCCGAATCTTAATAGACTCGGGTCTTTTGTTTTTAATTAAAGTCTCTAGAAAAAAATCCAACCAGCTTTGATTCCAAGGTTTATGGCGGTTATAGCTTCTTTTTTAGAAAAACCTTTATTGTGAATCAGATCATTTAAATAATAATCTTTTGATTTTTTTGATGAAAAATCTATTTTCATAAATGGTCCATCTTCTTTTGTTAGGTTATACCTTTTGAATCTTTTTTGGATATTTACGAAAGTTTTTTCCATAGTTTTCTTGTAAGGAGGAAAAAATGATGATTGTAAATTATCATCAGTTAAATTAATGATATCCTTTACTAAAATTGGTTGCTCAGAAGAACGTTCAAAATAATATCGGATGAGTTCGGCTGGACGGCAAGACAACTTTGTTTCAGTAACATGCTGATAAGGCAAATTTAATAAACTTTGCTTACTTAAGAGTGCTAAGTTCGGGAGCAGACCTTTAGCGGTTAGAGCATTTGGTAATAGTAGCACCCAGTCTTCATGAGTAAATTTATTCTTAAGCAAGAAGTTTTTTAATTTTTGAAAGCTTCTCGATTCTTTAATAAATGTTCTATGACGAATACTTCTTTTAATTTCTGGTGTTCGCCAACAAATAAATATTTCTTTACTCGCCTTAAGAAACGGATTCAAAGAAATAAACTCAGTTAATGTTATTACGTCCGACTGCTGCACGTCTTTGCTCCAAAAGTAGTTATTAAAAGCACCACCCAGTCCTAGTTTGTTCATAGGGGAATCTAATAATTTTTGTTTATTTTCCATTTTATAAGTTTTTAAAGTTCGTATGAATAGAGAAATATTATCATATATACCAATTTTTGTCAATGATAAAGAATCTTGGTAAAATAAGCGAGTTAGCGATTACTAAGAAACCCTGAAAATAGCCCATTTAGCCTTGACTTATATTTTAGATTTTGTTAAATTTAATTAGTATAAAAAAATAATACATCCTGAATGCTCAGGATTATTTTAATATTTAAAAGCGGACGGTTGATCCGAAGGTAAAAATTATGCCAACTATAAACCAATTAGTCAGACAAGGACGCAAGAAAGTGGCGGCTGGAAAGAAGTCTTTAGCCCTCCACGTTAGCCTTGATTCCTTACATCGTAAAAAGAAGGAAACTGCCAAAGGCGCTCCATTTAAACAAGGCGTCTGTTTAAAGGTAACCACGACTACTCCAAAGAAGCCTAACTCAGCGCTTCGTAAGATTGCTCGTGTCCGCCTTTCTAATGGTATGGAAGTTACTGCTTATATCCCAGGTATGGGACATAACCTTCAGGAGCACTCCATTGTTTTGGTAAAGGGCGGTAAGACCAAAGATCTTCCTGGTGTTCGCTACAAGGTTGTACGTGGCGTTTATGATGCTTCTGGTGTTGAAGCTCGCCGCAAGAGCCGCAGTTCCTACGGTGCTAAGAAACCAAAGGCAGCCAAATAAATTAAGATAAAAGTATACAAATATGAGAGGAAAACCAGCTCCAAAAAGAGAGATTGAAGGTGATTCAAAATACAACGATATTAATATCGCCAAATTTATTAATTACGTCATGGAAGAAGGTAAGAAGAGTGTCGCCGAAAATATCGTCTATAATTCTTTTGAAATTCTAAAGGAAAAGACAAAACAAGACCCACGCCATATTTTCAACAAAGCTTTAAAGAAAGTTTCTCCGCTTGTTGAAGTTAGAGGTAAGCGCGTTGGCGGCGCTAACTATCAAGTTCCTTTCCAGGTTAGAGGCGAAAGACGCTATTTCTTGGGTTGCAATTGGATGATTAAGGCTGCTCATGATCGTCGCGGACGCTCTATGGCTGAGAAGTTAGCTGCCGAAATTTTAGACGCCTCAAATGGCGAAGGCAATGCTTTCAAGAAGCGTGAAGCTGTTCACAAGATGGCTGAAGCTAATAAAGCGTTTGCTCATTTTTCACGATAAAATTATATTAACCACCAAGCGGCCGGCAGTTTACTGTTTTTTGGCCGCTTATGTGCATAATAAGACATAAATAATATTATATGGCCCGAGACTATTCTCTAGACAACATTAGAAATATCGGCATCATGGCTCACATTGATGCTGGTAAAACTACGTTTACCGAACGCGTCCTTTTTTATACTGGCAAGAAACATAAAATTGGTGAAGTACATGAAGGCGCTGCCGAAATGGACTGGATGGAACAGGAGAAGGAAAGAGGTATTACTATTACTTCCGCGGCCACTACTTGTTTTTGGAAGAATAAGAAAATCAATATTATTGATACTCCGGGACACGTTGATTTCACGGTTGAAGTTGAACGTTCTTTACGCGTACTTGATGGCGCGATTGCTGTTTTTGATGGCCAAGCTGGCGTTGAGCCACAATCTGAAACAGTATGGCGTCAAGCTGATAAATATCATGTTCCAAGACTTTGCTTCATCAATAAAATGGATAAAATGGGAGCAGATTTCTACATGAGTTTGAATTCTATTAGAACAAGATTAAATCAGAAGGCGGTTGCTGTTCAGTTACCAATTGGTGCAGAAAGTGACTTGTCTGGTGTTATTGATTTGTTGCATAAGAAGGCTTATAAGTTTAGTGGCCATTTTGGTGTTAATATTGAAGAAATTCCAGTTCCTGAAGACATGAAAGAGAAGGTTGATCAATTCCATGCTGAATTAGTAGAAAAAGCAGTTGAGTGTGATGAGGCCACTATGGAGAAGTATTTAAATGGACAAGAAGTGAGCGTTGACGAATTAAAAGCGGCTATCCGCAAAGGTGTTATTGCTAATGCTATTTATCCGGTTTTATGTGGGACTGCCTTACAGAATGTTGGCGTACAGTTGGCACTTGATGCTGTGGTTGAATATTTACCATCTCCAATTGATATCCCAGAAATGTTTGCCACTGATATTAATGATGAAGAAAAGAAGATTCCTGTTGTTGCCGATGACAGCAAGTCGTTTGCCGGTTTAGCTTTTAAAATCGCCACTGACCCGTTTGTCGGTAAGCTTTGCTTCGTTCGCGTTTATCAGGGTGTTTTAACCGCTGGTTCTTATATTGTTAACTCTTCAACTGGAAATAAAGAACGCATTGGTCGCTTGGTCCGTATGCACGCTAATCACCGTGAAGAGATTAAAGAAATCTATGCTGGCGATATCGCTGCGATTATCGGTTTAAAGAATACCACGACTGGTAATACTCTTTGTGCTGAAGATGCGCCGATGTTGCTTGAATCTATTAATTTCCCAGAACCGGTTATTAAGATTGCGGTTGAACCGAAGACTAAGGCCGACCAGGAAAAGATGGGCGTGGCTTTGTCCCGCTTAGCGGAAGAAGACCCGACTTTCCGTGTGGAAACTGATGAAGAAACTAATCAAGTTTTGATTTCCGGTATGGGTGAACTTCACTTGGAAATCATTGTTGATCGCATGAAGAGAGAATTCGGCGTTGAAGCTAACGTCGGTAAACCACAGGTTTCTTATCGTGAAACAATTACTAGGGTTGCCGAAGCAGAGCATAAATATGCCAAGCAGTCTGGTGGTCGTGGTCAATATGGTCATTGTTCCTTGCGTGTTGAACCGCAAGAACAGGGTAAGGGTTTTGAATTTATTGATGAAGTTAAGGGCGGCGTTATTCCACGTGAATATATTCCAGCGATTGAAAAGGGTGTTAAGGAAGCGATGCAGGGCGGTGTTCTTGCTGGTTATCCAATGGTTGATATGAAGGTCGCTGTTTTCTACGGTTCTTATCATGAAGTTGACTCTTCGGAAATCGCCTTTAAAATGGCCGCTATCTTTGCTTTTAAAGATGCTTGCCAAAAAGCTGGCTCAGTTTTATTAGAGCCGATTATGAAAGTTGAGGTTACTACCCCAGAAGATTACATGGGTAATATTATGGGTGATTTAAATAGTAAGCGCGGACAGATTGAAGAAATGTCTGATCGCACTAATGTTAAGGTTATAAAGGCGAAAGTGCCTTTGGCAGAAATGTTTGGCTATTCAACCAGCTTACGTTCAATGAGCCAAGGTCGCGCTAATTATTCCATGGAATTCTCACACTACGCTGAAGTTCCACGCAATATTCTTGAAACCTTGAAAGAGAAGGGAAAATAAGCTAGAATATAAATCCTAGTTAAAGATATTACGTCTATGTTTCCTGAGCAGCTTAAGAAAATTCTAAACCTAATAAAACAAACCGGCGATCGCGTTGTTATCTTTGATGGTGCCAATCCTGATGACTCTTATGTTATTATGGATATTGCTCGTTATTTAGAGACTGCCCCTGCTTTAATTAGTGCCACAGTTAATACTCCAGTTGCGCCAGTTGCTCCGGTTGTTTCTAAGGTAGAACCAGTTGTGTCGGTAGGCTCAGAAAAGGTTGAGATTAGCCTAGAAAATAAGAAAGAAACTGATTTGACAGGCGAAGATTTAACTGATAAAATTAATCGGGAAATCTCGATGTGGAAGAATCAAGATAAGGCTCAATCATTATCTGAAGAAGATAAGGTAAAAAAGAGCTGGCAGATTCCTCCCGCCGTCAAAGACAAGGCGCATAATATCGAGTAAATTTTGGTTATAATTTATTAATAATATTTAATTTTAGTTCGGCTGGTTTCTTGGTAACAGGAAAGAAACCCCGTTTCGCCACTAAGGCGGATGGCGGGGGCCGTACAACAAAAACATGGCAGAAAAATTTGAACGCACAAAGCCCCATGTTAACGTCGGTACTATCGGCCACGTTGATCATGGAAAAACCACTTTAACCGCCGCTATGTTGGCTGTTTTCAATGCCAATGGCATGAAGGCTTCCAGCAAAGGTGTTGGTGAAATTGATGCCGCTCCAGAAGAAAAAGAGAGAGGTATTACAATCGCAACCGCTCACGTTGAATATGAATCAGCTGGTCGTCATTATGCTCACGTTGACTGTCCTGGTCACGCCGATTATGTTAAGAACATGATTACTGGCGCTGCTCAAATGGATGGCGCTATTTTGGTTGTTTCTGCTACTGATGGCCCTATGCCTCAGACCAGAGAACACATCCTTCTAGCTCGTCAAGTTGGTGTGCCTTATATTGTTGTTTTCTTAAATAAGTGCGATATGGTTGAAGATAAGGAACTTATTG
>CAZZBQ010000004.1:33512-36949 GCA_964652745.1 uncultured Gammaproteobacteria bacterium | reverse complement strand
TGGTTCATGCCTGGCAGGGCTTAACAACAATTAGCGCTTCTCTTGTTTTTGCTTTCTTGTTAAGCACCCAGATTTCATTTGCTGAACTAATTGCTTATGAACAAGGCGACTATGCTAGTAGAATATTAACTATCATTATTATTTTTTTATTTCCCTTTGTGGGACTTGTCCTAAAAAGATTAATCAGTTCTATTTATAAACAAGAAAGCGCCAGCCGCTTTATCTGGTTAGCGATTGGCGCAATTTTTATTACTATTTCTTTATATCTCAGTTATCCGCGCTTTGATAAATATTTCAATGCTCGTGGCTATAGCACTAGCGACTTTGATTTAGCCGCTGTCAAATTGACCGACAGCCTTTCTTCAGACAAATACATCGTCTTAGCTAATCAACAAGTGGCAGCGGCGGCTTTAGATACTTTTGGCTTCAATAATTACTTAGCCTCCCCCGTTGGACCAATATATTTCTATCCAATTCCAACCGGCGGACCATTATACCAATACTATTTAAAAATGGTTTACGAATCACCTAGCCGAGAAACCATGCTTAAAGCAATGGATTTAGCGGCAGTTAATGAGGGCTTTCTAATTATCAATAAATACTGGAAAGACAGTGGTAAAATAATCAAGGCGGCTAAGCTAAGCGCTGATGCTTGGGAAAAAATTGGTCAAGAAGAAATTTTTATTTTCCATTATCAACGTTAACATTTTCCATATTCACGTCTTCCATACTTGAACTTAGTTTAGCAAATTCAAAGAAACCAAAAGCAAAAATTATTATCATTAAAATTGGTGCCACTAGAGAAATGATATTCTTTTTACCTGGTCGGAAGCGCTTAAGTAATAAAGAATTGGAAACAACCGAAATTGAACTAAGGGCCATTGCTAAACCCGCTAATTCCGGACGTAAAACTAATCCAAGGGCAGTCAAGGCACGCGCTGCAATCGGAATACCAATAACGTTATAAAATAAAGCAAAAAACATATTCTGCTTAATTTTACCCATAGTCTCTCGGCTTAACTCAAAAGCAGTCACAACATCATTTAAATCATTCTTCATAATAATAATGCCGCCCGCTTCCATGGCGACATCAGTGCCTGATCCCATAGCAATTCCAAGATCAGCTTGTACTAAAGCCGGCGCATCATTAATGCCGTCGCCGACCATCGCTACTTTTTTGCCCTGAGCCTGCAATTTTTTTACCTCTTCTGCTTTTTGTTCAGGCAAAACCTCAGACAAAACTTTGCTAATACCAACCTGAGCGGCAATGGCTTGGGCAGTTTTATTATTATCACCAGTAATCATAAAAACATCCATGCCGGATTTTTTTAATCTTTCAACAACAGATTTAGACTCACTCTTAACCTCATCGGCGACTAAAATGGTTCCGATAACATCACCGTGATGAGCTACAAAAAGTTTTGTGGCAAAATCAAATTCATCAGTCAAAATATCACCTTTAACCCAATCGGTATTAATACCAAGATGCTCCAAAATTTTAATATTACCTAAAGCTATTACTTCATTATGTTCTTCGCATTTAGCAAAAATTCCCTTCCCGGATATCTCCTCAAATTTCTCAAATCTTTTAATTTCCAAATTTTGTTTAGTAGCATATTCACAAATGGCCCTAGATAATGGATGATTAGAATTTATAGCTGTTCTAGCGGCCACCTTTAAAATTTGTTCTTCAGAAAATGTGAAATTTTTATTAGAAATTATCTTAATAACCTCCGGCTTACCCTTAGTTAGCGTCCCTGTTTTATCAAAAACAATTGCTTGAATACGGCAAGCTGCTTCCAAAGGCTCGCCGCCCTTAATTAAAACGCCGTGCTCTGCCCCTTTACCAGTGCCGACCATTAAAGCGGTCGGGGTAGCCAAACCTAAAGCACAAGGACAGGCAATCACTATAACAGCCGTAAAAGCCATAAGGGCAAAAGATATGGTCGCTCCTAAAAAGAAAAACCACACAGCAAAAGTAAGGGTGGCTAAGGCAATAACAATCGGCACAAACCAAGCAGAAATCCTATCAGCAAACCCTTGAATAGGCGCCTTAGAACTTTGGGCTTCTTCTATTAAACGAATAATCTGAGCCAACGCCGTTTCTGCACCAATTTTAGTTGCCTTAAATTCAAAGCTACCGGACTTATTAATCGTCGCACTAAAAACTTTATCGCCAACTATTTTTTCTACTGGCAAGCTTTCACCAGTTAACATTGATTCATCCAGAGCCGATGCCCCCTTTGTTAACTCGCCATCAACCGGCAATCTTTCTCCAGGGCGAACCAAAATAATATCTCCTAAAATAACATCTTCCACGGCAATATCAACAAACTCTCCAGCTCGTAAAACTCTAGCTGTTTTTGGTTGTAAACCAATAAGCTTCTTAATAGCATCGCTGGTGCGCCCCTTGGTTTTGCTTTCTAGCCATTTTCCTAAGACAACAAAAGTAATTAAGAAAGCGGCTGTTTCAAAATATAGCTCTTCAACACGACTGCCGTTAACTCCTAAAACTGATCCTGTGGCAATCACATGAGAAATAAAATTAACTAAACTATAAACAAAAGCCGTGGTCGTACCGATAGCAATTAGGCTATCCATATTAAAAGTCTTCATGCGCAAAGACGACCAAAAACCACGGTAAAAACCAGCGCCAATAATAAATTGGATAGGGGTTGTTAAAATCAAAGACACTATCCCCATATAAGCCATTAACTCTCTCTTGCCCGGAACTGGGAAAAAATCCATTAGCATGAAATAAAGCAAGGGTAAACTAAGCCAAAAACTAAACCAAAATTTTCGCGCATAAGACTGCGCCTCCTGAGAACGCTTGCGCTCCTCGTAACCATGGTCATTAATATCAACTACCTCCGCTTTGTAGCCTGCTTTAGCCACGGCATTTAAAACGGCCGGGATATCATCTTTATCATCCTCAAAATAGACAAGTGCTTTCTCAGAAGAAAAATTAACACTGGCTTTTTTTACCCCCGGAACCCTATTTAAAGAACGCTCAATTAAATTAGCGCAAGAAGCACAATGCATCCCAGATAAAGACAAACTGGCAGGGGAACTGCCAGCCGAAATTGTCTTGACCGTTTCGTCTCGTGAAGACTTTATCGTTTTAGTAAAATTATTATCAGTCATAAAAACTTAAATTATCAATTAAGAGTATCATTACTGCTTGCTATAACATTAAAAACTCCGGAATACATGCCCATCGAGCAAGAAAATCTAATTTGACCAACCTCCTTTGGCGTGAATTCAATTATATTCTCACCAGCCACTAAAAACTCTCTGACTCCTAACTGAGGAACCACTAAGGCAGCCGCACAAGAATTTGGTGCTTGCGCATCAATAATCCATTTAACCGGAACGCCTTCGCGAATAGTAAACTTATTCGGCGAATAACCACGATTATGTTCAACCATGCGCACCAC
>CAZZBQ010000004.1:0-33412 GCA_964652745.1 uncultured Gammaproteobacteria bacterium | reverse complement strand
TGCCAATAATTAACTGTGAGATAGTATTAATATCCAGCCTAATCCAAGGCGCCTTTACTTCTTGACCAACCTCATAACCAGCCCCCTTAACAGCAGCTGCTAATTCTTTAGCGCTCGGCTCATCACCAGTATAGTGGACAATTGCTTGCCCCTTGGTATGATCAACCTCAACCTTACAGACACCGCCAATCTCTTTTAAATTTTCCTCAACTAACAACTCACACGATCGGCAATGCATCCCCTTAATGGGCAGGGTTGTATTCTTCATATATTATTAATTACCTAATTCTTTTAAAAACTTGCTCTAACTCTTTAACGGCGCGGCTGCCGTCCTTAGAACGAAAAGCATCAATAACACAATGATTTAAGTGGCTAACTATTAAAGCATCTTCCGCCTTTTTAATAGCGCTTCTAACGGCAGCCATTTGCTGGATAACATCAATGCAGTAAACGCCACCATCAACCATTTCAATAACTTTATGCAGATGACCAGAAGCTATTTTTAAGCGACGAGATACATCTTGTCGCGGATTAATGTCTTTATTTTCTGACTTCATATTTAACTTCATAATATTATTTTTATTACCCTCCCTGGGAGGGTATAGAATAAGTATACCCCCGCCGCCAAAAAGCGTCAAGCAATAACAAAAAAGCCGATTTAAAACCGGCTTAAAAACCCTCAGGCAAAACAAACACTAATCAACGACTTTCTTTATAATCCCAAATAGGACCAACTGACATGATTTTATTTTCACCAGACTGATAAACGACTACCATCAGCTTAAGCTGACTCAAATCTTCCTTTAGACTGGCCCCGCCCTTCAAAGATGGGAGCATCAAAATCTTATCTTTTTCATTTTCTACTGACACAACATATCTTCTAGCAAAATCTATTAACGCTTCTCCATCTTTTTCGTCAAACTCCTGTCCCGCTAGCTCTTTCTCAATCAAACGCTTAATTAACTGTAAATCAGTATCAACCGCTTTGACGCTATAAGCCGCTAAATTAATATCATCCTGAAGACGCAAGGCGGTAAACATCTTCGCCATCATATTATTAGTAGCAATTAACTCGTTAACTAGAGGCAAATTGGGTTCAATATAAATATTTTCGTCACGCCTAGAATAATCGCTTAAACCATACTCACTGACTGGTGGAGCAAGCGATATTTGCTCCCAAGGTAATTGTAAATTTACCCAAGCAGCAATCGCCGTACGCAATCTTGTTTGCTTCCAATTCTCCGAACTAGCGAATGCTGGCATCATCTCTATTTTTGGCGCTAAAACAGCTTCCATTAAACTAACGGTAGACCAATAACTAGAAGTATGCCAAAGACCATCACGATTAAGCTGGTTAGCCAAAGCAATAGACTGCTCTTGATAATTTAAATAATTAGCATTACGATCAAACAACATATTGCCCGACATGGGCGCCACTAAATTAGCGATATCTAAAGACGTGCCATTACAGCGGACATATACTCTATTTACATCGCAAGAGGTTAAATTATTAGGAGATTTTTCCGTTCCCAAATAACGACCAACTTGCGGGTATGTTAACTCGCCAAAAATATAATCATTTGGCCAATATGGTTCTGTGAGTAGTTTAAAACCTATCTTCTTCTTAACCTCTGGATTATTTTTATCAAGAGCGCCTCTAATCTTAGCAAACTCATAAGTATCAACTTTGTCTTTCAATTTATCTAAATTAGCCATTGCCTCAGAATTTTTATCATCAAAAAGATTATCAATCTCGTAATCTGCGCCAAACTCAGCAATTAACGCATCTCTAAAGTCAACGTAATCAATTTCATCTCTTAATCCCTTAAAAAAAGCCATCAGTTTATAAATACGCGCCCAGCGACCCTTTAAATCATCTCTCTCTGAAAAATCAGTCGCAATTAAACTCGCGGCAATCATATTTAAACGCCAATCTTCTTTATCAAGCAAACACTCTTCACAATCAGCGTCTTTATAATAAAGCGGGAAGGAGGAATTTAACCAACGCGAGGCTAAATAAAAATTATTTAACTTAGCATCTGTTTTATATTCTTGCGGTACAGAAAACTCTGCATAGTCTCTAATGTAAAGTAAATTAGGAGACTTGACTTGGCCCTTCCCCAATCTAACCATTTGTGCCTCCCTAACTATATCGTCACGTAAATAAACTGGGGGGTTAAAATAAAAACGGTCAGCATCGCCTTCGCTGAATTTTGTCGGATCATCAAGGGCACCCTTAGTAGATATCTGTCCTGGCTCAGGTTTCAAAAGCTCTAGGGCGACCGAAAAAAAAGCTAGCTCCATGCGCTGACCCTCTAAAACCGAATCATTAATATTACCGATTTCTGACAATCTAGTTTCATAGCGACTCTTAGCCATCTTATACATTTCATTGCTAATAACCCAAAGATTATCATAAAAAACATGCTCTTCAATATCCTTAAATACCTTTTTCAAAGAATTCTGATAATAATAAATCAAGAAATCAGAAGTTATTAAAAAAGGAATTTGATTACTTTCTAGATTTTCATAAACGGAATAAAAGCTATTATCCTGCGGCCAAGGATTATCTATAACAGCAAAGCCGCGACTATTTAAATCATTAATAGCCGAATCTAAATTTATTTTACGAGCCAAATCATAATAGTTAATGCCATCTATCTTAATATTGATAGGTAGTTCATAGTTCTGAAACTGAGCCTCATAGGAATTAACTGGGGTTTCATAAAAATCATGAAAAGATAAATATTCAACATCAAGAACATCGCCGTTAAACGGATCAGAAGTTGTGGCTGTTTCATCTTCTTTTTTAATTGGCAAAGTGCCGCCGCCAAACTCTTCTTTGTTTTCTTCTATAACCGGCTCAACGACCGGCGGATTTTCTCCTCCGTAACGCTTAGCAATAAGAACTACAGCTAAAACAAAAACTGCCACCGACAAACCCAAGGCGGCAATCAGCAACACTTTCTTAGTTCGCTGCCTTTTAGGCGATGGTAATTCTTCGTATTGAGGCTGATCGGGACCAGCCGGAATGACGGTTGATTCGTCAAACATAAATTATTTCAAATATTTATACTTATTTTGCAAATGTTCTTCATAGGTACGCGCATAATAAATATCGCGACCATCAAGACTAGTTAAAAAATAATTATAATTAGTCGCAATTGGATAAATAGCCGCCTCAATTGCTTTAATTCCTGGATTACAAATCGGGGTTGGTGGTAATCCTCGGTATTTATAACTATTATACGGGGAATCAATTTCTAAATCTTTGCCGCTATGAGCCGGATTATTATCATCTAGCAAATAAGAAAGAGTCGCATCAGATTGTAAAGCCTGCCCAACCTTAAGGCGCCCCCAAAAAATATCAGAGACAATTCTTGCATCGCGATTTTCTGGGTCACTATAATCAATTGGCGCTTCCTTTTCAATTAAAGACGCCATAATTATAACTTCATAAATAGTTTTTCCTTGGCGCGCTATTTCGGCACGCATTTCAGCGGTCAATTGACGATCAAAATTAGCCAACATTTTAAAAATAATATCTTCAGCAGAAGCGTCGGTAAACACCCGATAAGTATCAGGAAATAAAAACCCCTCTAAACTATAGTGTGCCGGCTTATCCTGTAAAAAAGCAAATTGTTTCGAAAAATCAGGCGGTAAAGATAATTCATTTTCATTGCGATAATCAATTTTTGAACGACCAATAATTTTTTCTATATCAAGACTAGACAGAGATGACTGTTCTTCTAAATAATTACTAATATCATTTAAATCCCAACCTTCTAAAATTTTTAAAGTTTTTTCCTCTTTATAGACTACTGGCGCTGGCGCCTGACGGCTATCTCTTGCCTCTATTAAATTAGTAATAAACCCTGGGAAAATATCTTTATTAGGCTTAATTACTCCACGATAAAAAGGGCGAGCCAAAACAAACAAAACAATAGCTAAAACTACAATGCTACCTAAAATATATGGTTTCTTAATAGCCATTTATTTCTTTATTACTAATTTATTGTGTGCAACCACCTTTTTAACGCCTGCGATTTTTAAAGAGGCTGCCTTGGCAATCATTTCTGAACTAGCTCTAATTTTTTTACCCAAACCATCAACCATTTTAATTCCTAATTTCCGGCAAACAAGATACTCAGGTACATCTCCAACACTTTTTCTATCGCCGCCATTAGCAAAAATATTTGGTTTTACTTTAGCTAAAGAAAGACAGACAGTCTTGTCTTTATCAACTGATAAAAAAACTTCGTCGACATCACGAAGAGAAGAAATAACTTTTACTCTATCTTTTTCTAACATAAACGGAACGCTTCCCTTAAGAGATACCTGCTTATCGTTGTTAACAATAACCACCAACCTATCACCCAGCTTCTTAGCGCGTTCAATCATCTCGAGGTGGCCAACGTGTAGTGGATTAAAATAACCAGAAACTGCTACTATTATCGGTTTTTTCTTAACCTTAGACGGTTTTTGACAGCAAGACATACATTTACTTAAAAATAATAATATATTTATATTATAACAGAAAAGATAGCCGTAACCAAGCAATAATATATAACAATATGGTTTATTAAAGTAAAAATTTATGGTAAAGTAAGACTATAATACAAAAATATGTCTATCATTCAATCAATAATTCTCGGAATAGTAGAAGGTATAACTGAATTTTTACCGATTTCTTCAACGGCGCATTTAATCATCTCTGCCAATTGGTTAAAAATACCAGAAACAGCCGCTCTCAAAAGCTTCTTAATTGCTGTTCAATTAGGAGCAATTCTATCCGTGGCCGTTCTTTATGTAGAAAAATTAATTAAAGAACCAAAATTAATTCTTAAAATTGGCACTGCCTTCATTCCAACAGCTTTAATAGGATTAGCCGCTTATAAATTAGTAAAAAATTATCTGATGGATAGCTTGCCACTAATTGCCTTCACTTTAATTATTGGTGGTATAGTTTTAATTATTTTAGAAAGATATTTTGCTAAAAAAACAGTTACGCCTACAGATAACGATCCAACAAACAATAACGAATCATTAGCGGAGCTATCTTACAAAAAAGCCGCTCTCATCGGAGTTTTCCAGACTTTAGCTATCGTACCTGGTGTCTCTCGCTCCGCAGCCACAATCATGGGCGGCCTATCTCTAGGTGTTTCTCGTAAAAATATTGTTGAATTTTCCTTCTTGCTCGCCCTGCCTACTATGGCGGCCGCTACTTTTTTAGACCTCTATAAAGACCCCCCCATTCTTTATGGCAACGAAATAATAGTCTGGATTATTGGTTTAGTTACTGCTTTTATTACTGCTATTATCGGCATTAATTTTTTTCTCCGCTTTATTCAAAAAAATAATTTCCAAATTTTTGGCTGGTACAGAATCATAATCGGCTTAACTATCTTAGCTATTCTTTTTTTATAAATAAAAAAACCGCTAATACCAAAAAAATCCGTCATTACGACGAATTTTTTTATAGAATATTCAAATCAGTTTATTTGCCAGAATTAATATTATTAAGCTTTCTCCAGCGATGCAATGCTCTTTCTCGAGCAAGTTCAGTTTCTAATTTAGCGGCTACCGTAGACAAATCATAGTGATCATCGCTAGCGGCCTTTTCTTTCGCTTCTTCTGCCATCTTGCGCGCAGCAATAATGTTTGATTCATCTAACTCCACCGCCCTTTCCGCTGTATCAGCTAAAATAATAATCTTTTCTTTTAAAACTTCAATAAATCCACCAGAAACTGACATAATTTCTATATCGCCATTAACAAGCTTTACCTCAATAACTCCTGGCTTCAAAACTGAAACCAAGGGAATATGATCTGGTAAAACTGTAATTTCTCCGACCTGGGTTGGTGCCGTTACTTGCAGAACGTCCTGCTTCAAAACAACCCGATCTAAAGTAACGATTTCAAATTTTATGGTCTTTTTCTCTGCCATAATGACGAGCTAATTATTAAGCCTGAGCTACTTCTTCGATGTTGCCACGCATATAGAAATCATCTTCTGATTTATCATCATGAGAACCATCAAGAATCTCTTTAAATCCTTTAATTGTATCGGCTAATTTAACATATTTACCAGAACGCCCAGTAAAAGCTTCTGCTACGAAGAAAGGTTGAGAAAGAAACTTCTGTACCTTACGAGCACGGGCAACAATAATCTTATCTTCTGGCGATAATTCCTCCATACCTAAAATTGCAATAATATCCTGTAAATCTTTGTATCTCTGTAAAATTTTCTGAACACCGCGAGCAACTTCATAATGCTCAGTCCCAACAACTTTAGGATCAAGAATAATAGATGATGAATCAAGTGGATCAACTGCTGGATAAATACCTAATTCTGATAAAGAGCGCGATAGAACTACAGTAGAGTCTAAGTGGGCAAAAGTAGTAGCTGGGGCAGGATCTGTTAAGTCATCAGCTGGGACATAAACAGCTTGAATTGAAGTGATTGAACCATTTTTAGTAGAAGTTATACGCTCTTGCAACTCTCCCATTTCTGTAGATAAAGTCGGTTGATAACCTACTGCTGACGGCATACGTCCCAACAAAGCAGATACCTCGGAACCAGCTTGGGTAAATCGAAAAATATTATCAACAAAGAAAAGTACATCTTGTTTTTTTTCATCACGGAAATATTCAGCAATAGAAAGGCCAGTTAAAGCAACGCGGGCACGTGAACCTGGCGGTTCATTCATTTGACCGAATACCATAGATACTTTATCAATAACGCCACTCTCTTTAAATTCATGATACAAATCATTACCCTCACGAGTTCTTTCTCCTACGCCAGCAAAAACTGAATAGCCACCATGCTCAGAAGCAATGTTATGGATTAATTCCTGAATAACAACCGTCTTGCCAACACCAGCGCCGCCAAACATTCCAACTTTTCCGCCTTTAACAATTGGGCAGATTAAATCAATAACCTTAATGCCTGTTTCTAAAATTTCAATGCTATCTGATTGATCGACAAACTTAGGAGCGGGTCTATGGATGCCATATTTCTTAACAGTTTTAGGTGTTGCCCCGCCGTCAACCGCTTCCCCTAAAACATTAAAAATTCTACCAAGAGTTTCTTCGCCAACCGGAACGCTAATTGGAGCACCCGTATCTAAAACTGAATCGCCACGACGCAATCCATCAGTTGAGCCCATGGCAACAGTTCTAACAACATTAGAGCCAATATGCTGTTCTACTTCTAAAACTAATTTATGATCACCAAGTGCTATCTCTAAAGCATTATAAATCTCTGGCAAATGATTTTCAAAATAAACATCAACGACGACGCCGATGACTTGCTTGACTTGTCCAAGATTACTTTTTTTGTCAGTCATATTTTTAAATTCTTATTAGTCTAAGAGCGCATTAGCGCCAGCACTAATTTCCGCGATTTCCGCGGTGATGCCAGCTTGTCTGGCCTTGTTATAGAATAATGTTAATTCTTTTACCATATCATTAGCCGCTTCAGTCGCCTGATGCATGGCACTCATTCTGGCACTATGTTCAGAGGCATTGGCTTCAAGCATTGCTTGATAAATTTGGACTTCAAGCAGGCGAGGAATCATTTTATCTAAAACCTCCTCCGGACTTGGCTCAAATAAATATTCATAACCAGCCTCTTTAACAATATGCTTTTTAGTTTTTTCTTCTATTAATTGCTTATTAACACTTACCTTCGGATCAGCCACAATACCTAAATATTGCTCTTCTGAACTAATATCAACCGGCAATAACTGTTTAATACGTGGGACCTGCTTCACGGCGCTAATAAAATCAGTATATGCTACAAAAACCTTATCATATTTCCCTTCTAAAAAATCTTTAATTGCAAGATTTACTACCGGCACGACCTCCTTGGGGTCGCTTAATAAATCATTTTTAGCAAATTCCGCGGCAATATCCTGATTCTGGGCATACAAAACAGCGCCCTTTTTACCAACAAGAATAAATTCAACAGGCACATCACTATGTTTTTTAATTGAGTCCTTGGCCTTATTAATAACAGCAGAATTATAACCGCCACACATGCCACGATTAGAAGTAATCAAAATAATTGCCGCTTTTTTAACATCTAAACGCTTAGTCAAAAGGGGGTGCAGCGAACGGTCTCCTTGATTACTGACAGCCTCAGAAAGATTTAAAACAGTTTCCCAACTCAAATTAGCATAGGTTCTAGTTCTTAAAACCGCTTCAATCGCTCTTCTCATTTTAGCCGCCGCTACCATTTCCATTGCTTTGGTAATTTTTTTAATATTACCGATAGATTTGATGCGTCGAGAAATTTCCTTAGTCTGTGCCATATTAGCTCAAATAGTCCAGAGTTTCTTTAAAATTTTCAATAACTTTTTTCATCTTAGTCTCAACTTCTTCGTCAATATCTTTCTTTTCATTAATCATTTTTGCTAGCTCACTATTAGTATCAGCATATTTGTATAAACTAGCTTCAAATTCACGAACTTTTTCTACAGGGACATTATCAACATAACCATTAATAAGCGCAAAATAAATCAAAACCTGTTTATCGACGGATAATGGCTGATATTGATCCTGTTTGAAAACTTCATACAAACGCTTACCTCGCTCTAACTTACGACTAGTTTCTTCATCAAGATCAGAGCCAAATTGAGCAAAGGCAGCTAATTCGCGGAATTGAGCGGCCTCAAGACGCATCTTGCCGGCTACTTTTTTCATAGCCTTAATCTGAGCGCTGGAGCCAACACGGGAAACCGAAAGACCAGCATTGATAGCTGGGCGGTTACCTTTATAAAACATATCTGGTTCTAAGAAAATCTGACCATCAGTAATAGAAATAACGTTAGTTGGAATATAAGCAGAAATATCACCAGCCTGAGTTTCAATAATTGGCAAAGCCGTAATAGATCCTCCGCCAAAATCTTTATTTAATTTACAAGCTCTTTCTAATAACCGAGAATGTAGGTAGAAAACATCTCCCGGATAAGCTTCACGTCCTGGTGGACGACGAAGTAACAAAGAAATTTCACGATAGGAAACAGCATGCTTAGATAAATCATCATAAACAATTAAAACATCCTCACCTTTATCTAAGAAATATTCAGCCATAGCACAACCAGCATAAGGAGCAATATAGAGCATTGAAGCTGGACTGGAAGCACCAGCTAAAACAACGGTGGTATATTCCATGGCGCCCGCATCCTCAAGCTTACGCACAATCGTAGCAATTTTAGATTCTTTCTGGCCAATAGCAACATAAATACACTTCATATTCTGGCCTTTCTGATTAATAATGGCATCAATTGCAATGGCAGTTTTACCAATTTGACGATCACCAATAATAAGCTCTCTTTGACCACGACCAATTGGAACCATTGCATCAATCGCCTTAATGCCAGTCTGAACTGGCTGTTTAACTGATTCTCTAGTAATAACGCCAGGAGCAATTTTTTCTACTGGATAAAAATCTTTGGTAGCCGGCTTACCCTTACCATCCATCGCTTCGCCTAAAGGATTAACTACGCGGCCAACCATTGCCTCTCCTACCGGAACACTTAAAATTCTTTTAGTACAGACAACTTCATCACCCTCTTTAATTGCGGAATGTTCACCTAAAATAATAGCACCAACTAAACTCTCTTCTAGGTTAAGGGCCACTCCGGAAACTTCTCCCTCTTTAGATTTAAAAGTTAAAATTTCACTCATCATCGCTTCTTTGAGACCAGAGATAAGAGCAATGCCATCAGAAATCTTAAGAACACGGCCAACACTACTTTCTTCAATCTCGGCCTTGAATCCAGAAATTTGATTCTTCAGTTGCTCAACAATGAAATCTTTTGTATTCGACATATTTTTATTAATTACTAAGCTGTTTGCTAAACTGGGCTAAGCTGCTCCTCAAACTGCTATCAACCACCTTATCATCATAGCGAGCAATAAAGCCGCCAATAATTTCAGGATCAATTGTTTCTAAGAATGAAACATCCTTTGCGCCAGATTTATGTTCTAAATAAGTTTTAAGTGCCTCTTTAGCTGCTTTAGATAATTTACGAGCACTAACTACTTCAATATTTAATTCCCCGCTAGCTTCCTGAAATAGAGTTTCTAATTCATAAACAACCTGATCAGCTTTAGTCAAATCATTATTATGATATAAAAATTTTACAAACTCAGAAATCAAGCGTTCAGCCTCTATTTTGCTCTTACCGGCTACTAACTCATACAAGCCGCGCGCATATTGTTTAGGATTGATCTTCATATTTATATTAGGACAAATCCTTTACTACTCTATCAATAATTTTTTTATCTTTATCTTCATCCATTGCCTCAATTAAAACTTTTTTTAAACTAGCCATCACTAAAGATGACAATTCGGCCTTAACCTGCCCAATAATAGCTTCTTTTTCGTGACTAATTTTTTCCTTTTCCTTATCCATAACTACTCTGATATCTTCCTTAGCTTTATTTACCACTTCCTGATACCTAGATTCAGCTCTAGCCTGAGCTTCTTCAACAATTGTGTTTGCCTCCTGACGAGCCTTAATAATAACTTCTTTACTTTCTTTAATAGATCCTTCAAGCCTAGCAGTGGCTTCATCAGAATCTTTAAGCCCTTTTTCAATCTTCTCGCGCCTTTCTTCTAAAATCTTAAAAACTGGCTTGTAAGCAAAGCGCCAAAGTATAAATACGAGAATGCCAAAATTGAAAAACTGAGCCAATAATATTCGCCAGTCCAAACCCAAAGCTTGTATTAAGCTGTTCATAGATGTCAAAAATGATTAAAAAACAAAGAAATCCACCCCTAATCAAAGAGAGGTGGATAATCTTTATTTTCTACGCAAATAGAATAATTAAAGCGACAACCAAGGCATAAATACCGGTAGATTCGGTAATAGCCATTGCTACAAACATAAGTGGAGCAATTTTACCGCTTGCCTCCGGATTGCGGCCGATAGATTCAAGCGCCTTAGAGGCGGCGATGCCTTCACCGATAGCCGGACCAATGGCTCCAAGGCCCATTGCTAGGCCGGCGCCGATATACTTTGCTGCTTCCATTTCCATACTTTTGGTATTTATTAAATTATTTATTATCTAAACTAGTTATTTATATAATCAAGCGGCCGCTTCCGTCTCTTCTATTTCTGAGGCCATTGAAATAAAGACCAGAGTTAAAACTGCAAAAACAAATGGCTGAACAACGGCGGTTAATATTCCTAAGAACAAGAATGGCAAAGGTAAAAAGAAAGGAAATAAAAATAACATAACCGCACCCAAGACTTCACCTGCAAAAATATTTCCAAACAAACGAAATGATAAAGACATTACTTTTGCAAGCTCACCAACTAAATCCATCAGACCAAGAAACAGCTTTAATGGACTCTTAAAATTTATGAATTTACCAATATAACCAAGCGGACCGACAGTAGCAATTGAAACTATTTGAATTAAGATGACAGAAATCATTGTCATCATAAAAACCAAACTATAATCAGAAATAATCGCCCTAAACAAAGGCACTACTCCACCAGCGGTTTTAAGAGTAACGGCTGCTTGTCCAGGTATAAAGGTTAAAAGGTTGCAAAAGAACACGAAAAAAAACATAGTAAAAATCAGCGGGAAAAGTCTCTTCGCTTTTTTCTTGCTGCCAGCAATAGATTCGACAAAATCATATGCTCCATCAATTATCATTTCCATTATATTTTGAAATTTTCCGGGAACAAGCTTAAGGCTACGTCTAAAAAAAAGTGACCAAACAATCAAAAAAATAAAAACTAATAAAGACCAAAAAAAGGCATTGGTTACTGGAAAGGTTCCAATGTAAAAAAATATTTCTGGTGCTAGGGAAATGTTTAAACCCATACTAATCTTTATTCTTATTAATTTCTTCTACTATTTCTTGCTTTTGATAATTATCAACTTTATTTTTTTGACCGTGCGCCTCAATCAACTTATTTATTCTTGCTACTTTTCTATACAATAAAATATTTGTCGTCACAAAAGCAACAAAAACGCCTACAATTAAAAATGTAGGGCTGGTAACAAAAAATTTATCAAGTAAATACCCTAGTACGCCAAAAACAAGTAGTGGCCCAAAAATAGAACCGCTCGCATAGTAGAAAACGGCTAAAGCCATCTCTCTTATACTTTTAAAATCGGCAATTTTTTTAAAATCCATATATATTTTAACTGTATACTAAAAAAAGTCAAGACTGCCAATTTCAGAGAACTAAAATCAGCGCCTTGATATTTATTATTTAAATTTTGAATAAATTTCGCGCAGTAGCAGTGGTAATTTCTGCTACTTTCTCTAACTTTATTCCCTTAATTTCAGCAATTCTGGCGGCAACTAGTTGAACCAATAATGGTTCATTGCGCTGACCGCGATATGGATCAGGCGTCATATAAGGAGAATCTGTTTCTATCATTATCTTTTCAATCGGGGTTTTCCTAATCAAATCGTCCCAATTCTGGCTAAAAGTAATTAATCCGGTAAATGAAATAAGTAACCCGAGGTTAAAATATTGCCAAGCTAAATCCTCGTCACCAGAAAAACAATGAACCACGCCCCAGGGCTTACTGGCGGGCAACAAATGACCATATTCTTTCTTAAAATCTTTCAAAATAGCCAAAAGATCATCATGAGCTTGCCGACAATGAATAATTACTGGCAAATCCAAACTTCTAGCTAAAAGTAATTGAGACACAAAAACCTCCTGTTGCTTCTTTTTAACCGCTGGAATATTAGAAGTTGGGTCTAAATGATAATAATCAAGTCCAATTTCGCCAATAGCAACTACTTTTTCAAATTTTGCTAACTTTTCATAACTACCATAATCAAACTCCTCGGCCTGAGGTCTAAAACTATAATTTCCGCTATCCCCATCATCCTCAACTAACCCTTCTTGCAAATGAATAGGGTGTAAACCGACTGCCGCATATACGCCCCTTTCATAACGATTGGCATAATTAAGAGCACGATTTGAGGTTTTTAATTCTGAACCAACCAAAATCATCCAGGTATCATTATCTAATGCGCGTCTAATAGTCTCTTCGGCATCATCGCGAAAAGCAGCAAAATTTACATGAGCATGAGTATCTATTAGCATAATAAAAATAAAAAAATAATTGAACATTTAAAAAACGCGGGATCCGCGTTTTTTATTTTTTCTAACAAGCTATTATTCTATTCAGTTTTCTCGTCGGTATTGCTCTTTACTTCCGCCTGTTCAGGCTGAACGCTATCAGCCGCTTTCTTTTCCTGACAACAATCCTCGCCGTGATGGCAACAACACTCCTTAGCTCCAAAAAGCTTGGTGAACCAGTTTCCCATAGTATTTAATAGTTAGTTTATAACTACTGACATGGTATCACTTTCCCTTAAAAAGTCAATCAAAATAAGCTTTTTAGATTTAAATATCTAATTCTTCTAATAACTCTCTTTTCTTTTTACTTAATCCTGCTGGAATCTTGACATTTATACGTATAAAATGGTCTCCTCGGCCACCATTGTGCAGTTTAGGTACCCCTCTCTCTTTAATTTTAAAAATAGTACCCGACTGAGTTCCTTCTGGTATTTTAAGTTTAACCTTGCCGCCCACGGTTTCAACTTCAATCTTATCTCCTAAAATCGCCTGCTGAATAGAGATAGACTCTTCGGTTCTAATATCATAACCATCACGCACAAACTTTTTATGAGGCTGGACTCGAATACGTAAATATAAATCTCCAGAAGCAGAGCCCTTTTGACCCGCTTCGCCTTGCCCACTTAAACGAACAGACTCGCCAGTCGCAATACCAGCGGGAATTTTAACTTTCATCTTAGCCTGACCACGGCTTACTCCTGAACCAGAACAGACTGAACACTTATGGCTATATGTTTGGCCTTCGCCCTGACAATAAGGACAAGCGCTTTTAGTTTGAATATTTCCTAAAATAGTACGTTGTAACTTAGCAATTACACCCGTACCGTGACAGTGCTCACAAGAAGTAATTTTTGTTCCCGGTTCAGCGCCCTTGCCTTGGCAATGTTTACAAGTTTCTTGCCGGGCAAAACTAATTTCTTTTTCAACACCAAAAACTGCCTCTAAAAAATCTAGCTTCAATTCCATTTCCATATCGCGTCCCCTGGTTTGCCTTTTGCTAGCACTACGATTAGCACCACCAAAGCCAAAAATATCGCCAAAACCACCAAACATTTCACTTAAGTCTTCCAAATCAAAATCCATTCCTGCACCATTTTGAAAACCAGAAAATCCTTGGCCGCCCCAACCACCAGCGCCGCCCTGTTGAAAAGCGGCTGATCCAAACTGATCATACTTCTGGCGCTTTTCAGGATTACCAAGAATTTGATAAGCCTCATTATATTCTTTAAATTTTTCCGCATCGCCCCCCTTGTCAGGATGATGTTCATGTGCTTTTTTACGAAAAGCCGCCTTGATTTCATCTTGGCTTGCCGACTTAGCCACTCCTAAAATATCGTAATAATCTTTAGACATAGTTTATTTTTTCAACAACTTGCCCCTCCTTAAAAATAAAGAGAGGCAAGCAAGGAAAAAACGAATTATTTATTTTCTTCAACTTCGCCCTCAACCACTTCATCCTTATCAGTCTTTGTATCAGTGGCGCCAGCTTCTGGCCCGCCCGCAGCTGCTCCGGCAGCATCGGCTGGATTAGCACCCGGCTGTTGATACATGGAAGCACCGATACGCTGAGCAACAGCATTAACCTCCTCTAACTTCTTCCTTGTATCCGCGATGTCATTGCTATCCTTAGCCTTCTTTAAAGCCTCATTCTTTTCTTCTAACTCCTTCTTATCTTCTGGTTTCATTTTTTCACCAGATTCTTTAAGCATTTTTTCAATAGTAAAGACAACGGCGTCCGCCTGATTCTTAATCTCAACCCCTTCCTTCTTTTTTTTGTCTTCTTCGGAGTGCATTTCTGCCTCCTTCTTCATTTTTTCAATCTCTTCTTTAGATAAGCCCGAGGAGGCAGTGATGGTAATCTTCTGCTGCTTATTAGTCGCCTTATCAGTAGCTGAAACATTTAAGATACCATTAGCATCTAAATCAAATTTAACTTCAACCTGTGGTATGCCACGAGGAGCTGAAGGAATCCCATCAAGAATAAATCTTCCTAGGGTTTTATTATCAGCGGCCATTGGTCTTTCACCTTGAACAATGTGAATTTCGACACTAGTCTGACCATCAGCAGCCGTAGAGAAAACTTGAGATTTCGAAGTTGGAATAGTAGTATTTTTTTCAATAAGTGGAGTAGCGACACCACCTAAAGTTTCGATACCAAGAGTCAATGGCGTAACATCTAATAGCAAAACGTCTTTAACGTCTCCCTGCAAAACACCGGCCTGAACCGCCGCCCCCATCGCTACAACTTCATCCGGATTAACACTTAAGTTTGGCTCCTTGCCAAAAAATTCCTTAACTTTCTGAAGAACTAATGGCATGCGGGTCATACCACCAACCATTAAGACTTCATTAATTTCACTAAGCTGAAACCCAGAATCTTTAATTGCCTGACGACAAGGCTCAATTGTCTTATCAACTAAATCAGCTACTAACGATTCAAGCTTGGCGCGTGATAACTTCATGACCAAATGTTTCGGGCCATTAGCGTCAGTCGTGATAAAGGGCTGATTAATTTCTGTTTCTTGAGCAGTAGATAATTCAATTTTTGCCTTCTCGGCTGACTCTTTTATACGTTGCAAAGCTAAGGTATCTTTTGATAGATCAATGCCTTGGTCACGCTTAAATTCTTCAATAATCCAATTAATAATTCTTTGGTCGAAGTCTTCTCCGCCTAAATGAGTATCGCCATTGGTTGATTTTACTTCAACTGTGTCAGCGGAAATATCAAGCACGGAAACATCAAATGTTCCGCCGCCCAAATCATAGACGACAATCTTCTGGCCATTTTTCTTATCAAACCCATAAGCCAAAGCAGCAGCAGTCGGTTCGTTGATAATGCGCTTTACTTCTAAACCAGCAATCTGGCCAGCATCTTTAGTTGCTTGGCGCTGAGAATCATTAAAGTAAGCTGGAACAGTAATAATCGCTTCAGTAATCTTCTCTCCCAATTTAGCCTCAGCATCAGCTTTGAGTTTAGATAAAATCATAGCTGAAATTTCCTGGGGCGTATAATCTTTATCTCCCATCGCTACCTTAACACCTTCGCCCGCTTGGACAATTTTATACGGCGCAGTTTTTAAATCACGCTGCACTTCTTCTTCGCCGAAATGGCGACCAATCAAACGCTTAACTGCATAAACAGTGTTATCAGGATTAATAACTGCCTGTCGCTTAGCAGCAGCGCCAACAATGCGTTCGTTATTTTTTGAGATAGCGGCGATTGATGGTGTCGTGCGATTTCCTTCGATGTTTTCCACAATCTTAGGAGCGCCGCCTTCCATGATGGCCATGGCCGAATTGGTTGTTCCTAGATCGATTCCTAAAATCTTTCCCATATAATATTATTATTTTTTAGTCTGTATCTTAATTGATTTTGGCTTTACTTCGGCCGCCTTAGGAATACTAATTTTTAAAATTCCTCCTTCAGTTAAAGCTTCAGCATGATCACCATCCACTTTAGTTGGCAGCGGGATTGAGCGATAAAAAGAGCCGCGACGAATTTCTTTACGATAGTAATTCTTATCTTCAACTTCACTTTTCTTCTCGCTTTCTCCTTTAATAGACAAAACATTATTTTCAATAGCAATGTCTACTTTCTCTGGATCGATTCCAGCAAGCTGCGTCTCAATGATGATATTATCTTTATCCTCATACATATCAACGGCTGGCGTAAAGCCGAATTGATTACCACGAACAGTTGGCAACATGGATTCCATCATCTTATCCATGTCGTCGAACTCCGAAAAGAATGGGGTCCACTTAATTAATGACATAGATTCATTTTTCTTCCGGCAAAACTTATTCCTTGATAAGTAGATGGCAGAAGAAATAAATAAATTAATTATTTTTATTTACTAACAATTACCTTAGCCGGACGGATAACGCGACTATTAAGCTTATAACCGGGCATAATTTCTTGTTTGACCATAGTGCCCTCACCATCGATCGCTTCCATTGTGTCATGATCAAACTGTTCGCCTACAGTTTTAATCTCCGTAACCCCCTGCGCTTCCAAGATATCCTTAAACTGCTTTAAAACATGAGTCACGCCGACTGCCCAAGGATTCTGGCTTTCTTCAGAGCTTAATCCAGACAGAGAAAGCTTTAAATGATCATAAACAGGTAATAAATCTTGTAAAAAATCACTCACTGCATATTTTACAAAATCTTCTCTGTCCTTAGCAGTCTGCTTCAACAAATTCTGATAATCGGCTAAGGCGCGAAGATATTTGTTTTCCCAAGTTTCATCGTCTGATTCGCGCAAAAATTCAAATCTTGGCCTCTTACCATCCTTAATCTCCACTTCTTCAATAAACATGGCTTTCGGCCTGGCCCAGATTTTATCCGGATGTTTTACATCCTGATAAACAATCAATGCCTCTTTGTTTTCTGAATCCAAGGCTTCATTTAAAATTTTATACTCCGCTCCTTTATAGTGGCGGTAAATTCCTTTCTTAATTTCCTCCATAGGTTTATTTATCAAATTGTTTTTTAATAAATCCAACAAGAGCTAAATTTCGTCCATAGTCCATGCGCATCGGTCCCAAAATTCCAAATAAACCATGCGAATTATTGTTTCTGTACTTAACCAAAACAGCACTTAAAAAATTACCAAAAGGATTATCAGTTCCTATTAATGCTTTTTCACCCTCACTTAAATCCTCAAAAATTTCATCGATAATATCTTCCATCCGATCAATAATTTCAGAAACATCGCAAACTGCGCTTGCCTGCTTAAACTCTGGTTGAGAAAAAAGATTAGACAGACCGGTGTGATAAAGATCATTCTTATGGAAGGCCCAGAAGACTGCGCCGCCTGCTAATTCGGCAATTGCCTTAGCGGTCTGGCGGAAAGCAGCTTCATCATGACGGAAAAGTCCAGCTAATAATTTCTCCTCCGGTTCTTTTAAGGACCGGCTTTTCTTATTTTCTTGTAACCCCAAAAGATACAAACGATAGGCAGCCTCAGTTGGTACGCGTCCAGCAGAAGTATGAGGCTGATAAATATAACCCTCATCTTCAAGCTCCATCATTTCATTGCGCACGGTCGCCGGGGAAATATCTAACTTATATTTTTGTACCAAGACACCCGAAGAAACCGGCTGAGCGGTCTTAACATATTCTTTGATAATGGTTTCCAATAAGAAACGCTTACGCTCTGAAATCATATAGTTTTATCTCCTCTAAAAAGCATTATAAACGAAATTAGCACTCAAGTCAATAGAGTGCTAAATACTAATATTTTTTATTTAATAAAAGCTAAATTCCTAACTTTTTTTTATAATCTAAATCAAGCTGATATTGCTCCGTACTTAATAACCGAGAAGAAAAAAAATCTTGCTGATAGCGATAACTTAAAGAATAGTAGCGAAAATAAAATTGATTAATAAAAACGTCAGAGATTAAATGAATAGAGCCAGAAAAAGCTAAGGTAATAAAAATTAATTTTAACCTCTCTTTAGATTTAAAAATCCAAGCTAGTAGAAGCAGGATCGGTGCATACTCCCAAGCATGAAAATATAGCCTTATTTTCTCACTTATTAAAAACTGCCGACTTTCAAAAAAATACTGCAAGTTTAAAGTGGATCCAAAAACCAAAAAATATTCTAATACATGATCTAGATCAATTAAAAATCCACCCATAATACCAACAACGACTCCTAAACGCACTTGCTTAAAAACGCTACCACACAAATAACCAACCAGCACGGCCAATAAAAAATGGATTGATAAATGGATATACAAAGGCATAATTATTATTCACTTATTACTTCGACTTCGGTCTCGACTTCTTCTGAATTGAAATACCACTGCAAAATATCATAAGCGATTCTAGTAGAAATAGCACTTCCCTCGCCGCCTTCTTCCACTAAAATAGTAATAGTCATTTCTGGATTATCATAAGGGGCAAAACCAATAAACCAAGCATGGGTATCCTTTTGAGTAGACCATTGCGCTGTGCCGGTTTTACCAGCAACTTCTACTGGTAGAGAATCTAAAAAGCGACCGCTACCAACTGTTACTGTTTGGCGCATACCTTCACGCACTATCTCAATATTATTTGGGCTAATAAAATTATCACGAATAATTTCCGGAGACACCGTTCTTACTACCTGATTATTACTATCCATGATTTTTTCTACTAAATACGGGCGATATAAAGTGCCACCATTAGCAATAACTGCTGTGTAATTGGCAACCTGAAGAGGGGTCACTAAAACATCTCCTTGACCGATGGCAAAATGGTACGTATCACCAATATACCAAGGTTCATTTTTTACCTGTTCCTTCCAGGCACGTGTCGGTACAAACCCAGCCGCCTCGCCGCTAATATCAATTCCAGTTTTTTCACCTAAACCAAATAAACGAGAATATTTAACTAAACCATCTAATCCCATACCTTGAAAATCACCAAAGCCGCCTCCGATATAATAGAAAAAGGTATTAACAGAAAAAGCAATCGCGCGCCTAACGTCAGTTAACCCGTGACCACCAGCTCGCCAATCAGGAAAAAACCACTGTCCAATACTTAATCCACCATTGCTTAAAAAAGTAGTCTTGTCGGTAATCACGCCCTCCTGTAAGGCGCCGGCGGCAAAAATAGGCTTAATAGTTGAACCAGAGGGGAACTCTCCACTAATAGCCCGGCTAAATAACGGCCTGTTAGGATTATTGATTAATTCATCATATTCTCCCTGCTTAATACCACGCGCAAAAGCATTATTATTATAAGCTGGCCAGCTAACTAAAGCGCGAATAGCGCCCGTTCGTGGATCTGTGACAATAACAGAGGCTCGTTTAGGACTATCACCAGAGATTTTTTCCTGCAAAATTTTTTCTATTTCCTGCTGCAACTTTAAGTCCAAAGAAAGTTGTAAATTATAACCGTCCTTAGCTAAGGTTTCACTGACAACTTTTTTCTGGCGACCAAGAGCATCAACTTCAATATTTTTTTGACCAGCTATGCCGCGCAATTCTTTTTCCCAAGAATATTCTAAGCCGACCTTACCGACGTAATCAATTAGAGAATAGCCGGAACGCAAATCAGCTAATTCCTTTTCACTTATCTTACCAGTATAACCAAGTATATGCGACAAACTAGTGGTTGTTGCTACGACAGCATCGTTTTCATTAGCCACTAAATACTCCCGTCTAATCTTATTTGTCAAGAATACTCCTGGCCAATCTGGTAGTTTTAAACTAATTAGCATGGCCGTTTCATAATCAATACTATCTTGAATAAATAATGGTTGATAAGACTGCAGAGAACCAATTTTTACAGAAGATAATAACTCTTTAATTTCATAAAAAACGGAACTATCGGCCACGAGGTCTAAATCTCTGCCTTCGACGGAAACTAAACCAGTAGAAATACCGGATAAAGAATCATTAATTTTCCCTCTTTCTAAAATAGTGCTTATTTCTCTAAGTAGAGCATCTCTTTCCAGCTCAGCCTTAGGCAGTTCTATCGGTCGCAAATAAAGGACAAAATTAGCTTTATTTCTCACTAATGGCAATAAGTTACGATCATAAATTATTCCCCGCTTAGGTTCAATAATTTCCGCGCGCAATCTGTTATCTTCTGATAATAAATAATAATGATCACCCTTAATAATCTGAAGCCAAGCCGTACGGCCAATTAAAATAGAAAGTGCTAAAACAGCAATTAAAACTAAATATTTTAGCTTCGCAAAATTAAAACTACGAGTCACCATCCCTTTATGGCTATTATCGGAAAGAAATGACTCCTCGGTCCAATCAGAATAATAAACTGAGTCTTTTAGCTCGCCAAAGCGAAAACGCCCCTCTTGAATAGAAAAGGGGTCAGATGCCTTGTCTCTTAAGATGTCTAGTAGTCGCCCCCGGCGATTAAATTTTGACATTTTTTCCTATTTATTTGGTTACCTTAAATATTAACGCTTATATACAGGAAAGGCAAACTTAAAAAAGTTTATTTTTTGTTCATCCCTTTTATTCTATAATGTGATTAGATATTTAAATTAGTACAAAGTGTATGAAAATTTTACTAATAGAGGATGATTTAGAAATTTCTAAATCTTTGTTTTCTTTTTTAAAAGCTAAAAATGTAGTAGCCGATTTAGCTAATGATGGCGAGTACGGATTAAGACTAGCTCTGACTAATAAATATACTGCTATATTATTAGATTATAATCTACCAAAATTAAGTGGTCAGGAAATTATTAAAAAACTAAGACAGGAAAATAATATGACACCAGTCATCATGATTACGGTTCGCTCAGAATTAGATGATAAAATAAACCTACTAAATGCTGGTGTAGATGATTATCTAATTAAACCATTTTCACTCTGCGAGCTCTGGGCAAGAATTAAAGCGGTCACCAGAAGACCGGTTGAAATCAAACCTGATTGTTTAAAGATAAAAAACATTGAACTCTGTCCTGATAAATTCAGTGTTAAAAAGAACGGCCATTCTATAAAGCTTCGCGCCAAGGAGTTCTCTTTGCTCACTTATCTTCTAGAAAATCGAGGTAGCTTTGTTTCGCGACAAGATATTATGGAACATGTCTGGGATGTAAATGCTAATCCTTTTTCCAACACAATTGAGGTCCATATTATGAAACTGCGCAAAAAATTAGAAAGCGGCCGAGATAAGTTTATTTTTACTCTGTCCAACCGTGGCTACAAAATTGATGAAAGAGAATAAAAAATTATTGATTACTAATTAACTAACAATATCCTATGAAAAAGAAAGCAAACAAAACCGCACAACGCAATCAAACCCTCGCTCAATTAGCTCCACTAGCCATTATTATGTCGCAACTCCTTAACCCAGGGACTCCTTGGCGCGATTAACCAGCAAGCCCCCCCTATTTTTCAGGGGAGTTTTTTGTTTTTCAATGAAAATCTAAAATATGATTATAACAACTTCCGCTTATCGTCGAGCGGTGCTTTTTTGGCAACTCTTAGTAATACCAAAAAATATTAATTCTGATCGCGGTCAAAGAACGTTATTTCTCAATATTTTATTACTATTATCAATTTTTGTTTTTACATTATTAAATATTATCCGATTAATTGATACGATAAATAACAAACAGGATCGTGGTCTGCCAATAATTTATACCTTGATTATCTTATTATTTTTTATTTTTTTAAGATGGCTATCTTACCGCAGCTTGACCCGACTAGCCTCTTGGCTCTTTATCAGTGCATACTCTTTACTCACAGCATATTCCTTTATTAACTGGGGAGCCGATTTGCCAGCCGCCTTATTGTTGGGCGTTTTAATAATTACCTTCTTAGGTGTACTAATTAGCGCCCCAGCCGCACTCTGGGGAGCCCTAATTTTAAATACATTTCTAATATGTTTAACCAATCTTCATAATACTAACATAATAAAAGTATCTAGTTACTGGCGGACAGAAAAACATGAAATCGGTGATGCTATAACTTACGCAATCTTACTCATGCTCATCACTTCTCTAGTATTAATATTTGAACGAAAAATTAGACAATCATTAAAACGCGCAGAAAAAAGTGAAAAAGACCTTATGGCTGAAAAAGATGCTCTTGAAGAAAGGGTTATCGAAAGAACTAAAAAAATTAACGAAATGGAAGCAGAAAAAATTAACCAATTATACCGTCTTGCCGAGTTTGGACGTGTTTCCTCTGGTATATTTCATGACCTAATCAACCCCTTAACAGCCGTATCTCTTAATCTAGAACAAATTAATAACAGTGAGGATAAAATTATAAGCGCCAAAGATTCTCTTTCGCAAGCAATTACAGCCTCACGAGAAATGGAAGATTTAATCGCTTGCATTAAACGCTGTATTCGCAAAGAAAATTGCCAAGAAAAATTTTCCCTTAATGAGGAAATTGAAACCGTTATCAAGATATTGTCATATAAAGCTAAACAAGCCAATATACAGGTTATTTTTAAAACCAGCATAAAACTTGACTACTTTGGCGACTCTGCTAAATTCGGACAAGTCATGGCTAACCTTATCTCTAACGGAATTGAAGCGAACACTAATTTTGACGGTGGTAAAAATAAGACAATTAATATTCAAATGATTAAATATTCAGATATTCTAAAAATTTCTGTTCAAGATTGGGGCAGTGGTATCTCAACAGAAAATATTAAAAACATATTTAAACCATTTTTTAGCACTAAACCTGGTTATGGTCTTGGCATCGGATTATCTTCCGCTAAAAATATTATAGAAAAAGATTTTCTAGGAAAACTAGAGGTACAAAGCCAAGTTAATCAGGGGACAACTTTCACTATTAGCCTTCCTTTAAATAAAAATATATGAAATTTACTCCTGCCTATAGCTGGCCAGATTGGCTAGCGTCTTCTCTGCTTAATAAGAAAATGCTACCCAAAAAAATAAATAAATTTAAATATGCCCAAAAAAATCTATGGCAAGCTTTAAATATTTATGATGATTTTTTTGACGGTGAAGGTAAGCCAGACAAGCTTCCAAAAGCTAACCGTTATTATCGCGACTTTTTAAAAATCATTTATCTAAACAAGCTACCATTATCATTTCAAAAAATTAGCGAAAAAATTTTAAATGATTTAGATTTAGCTAACTCCCAAGAAATTAAACAAAATAAAATAATCTGGCAAAATGGTGTGCCAAAATTGCCTAAAAATATTCCCAACTTTTCCTATTTAAAAAACTTATCAAAAAAATCACTTGCCCTAGCCCTAGCGCCAATAGCTGCCATACTGACTTATAAAAAATTAAATGAAAAATGGTTAATTAATTTTTTTCGCTATGCCCTAGCTGCCAAACAACTATCAGATGATGCAAAAGATTGGTTAGACGATCTATACTCCGGAAAATTAACAGCTGTAAATATCCGAGTTATCCAGGAAGGTAAAAATAGAAAAATTAAAAAAAATCTTTACAAAAAAACAGAGATTTTACATCTCTTATTTGCCTATGGCGCAGCTATTCCGACTTGTTACAATATCTTAAAATTATGCAAACAAGCAAGAAACGAGGCTCATAAACTAAAAATAAATGATAAAGCGCCAATAATAATCGGCCTAATTCTACCTCTAGAAAAAGCTGCCAACAAAGCTCTGCGCTTTAAGCAGCTTTTGTCGTAATAACTATTTTACTGTTATAATAAAAGCATGACACAAGATTCTAAACCCAAGCTCTCCATTATCGTCCCCGTCTTTAACGAGGAACATTTAATTACTAAATCTCTGCCAGCGATTTGCGCGCTTGATTTAGAAAAAGAGATAATAGTTGTAGACGACGGCTCAAGCGATAAGACGCCTGAACTCCTATTAGAATTACAAAAAAACTTTAATTTTACTTTAATCCGCCAAGAACCAAATCAAGGTAAAGGAGCGGCGGTAAAAAGAGGCCTACAAGATATTAATGGCGATTACTTTATCGTCTGCGATGCCGACTTAGAATATGAACCACAAGATATTGTTAATCTTTTTCAAGCGGCAACTTCTGAAAAATTACAACAACCAATAGTAATTTATGGTTCACGTTTTCAAAATAACCATTCTGCTTCTTTTCATTATTTCATAAATTGCTTCTTAACCTCTTTAACAAATCTGCTCTTTGGCTCTAAATTAACCGACATGGAAACTTGTTTTAAATTAATTCCCCGCTCTGCTCTAAACCATATTCGCCTTGATGGCAAACGCTTCGAAATTGAACCAGAAATAACCGCCCGCCTATTAAAACGTGGCTATAAAATCAAAGAACTACCAATTAGCTATAACCGCCGCAGCTATAATGAAGGAAAAAAAATCACCCCGAAGGATGGATTTTTAGCTATCGCCACTCTATTTAAAGAAAAACTATTTAGACAATAACCCTTGCCTTCTTAAATCTTCAATCTGTTCCAGATAGTCATTCGCTACCTGGTTATTTTGTTTACGCTTGGCTTGCTGCCAATATTTTTCTGCTTGATTATAATCTAGTAGTCGCCAATATACTAAACCTATTTGATTATAAACCCCCGGCATTCTTGGCTCTTTTTTTAAAACTCGTTTAAAATAATCAATTGCTTGATAAAGACTTTTTGTATCATCACTAGCGGAAGCGTAAATAGCTGCTCGAGAAAAAATAGCTTGAACATTACTCGGGTAGTCTAGCATAACCTGGCGATAAATTTCTTCAGCTAAATCTATGTGTCCAGCTGCTTGAGCTAATTCAGCTAAATTAAATTTGTTTTTTAAACTCGCCAAACTGGCCAAAAAACGCAGCTCTCGGCGAAATAATTGATCGTTAATAGTAATTTGTTCAATTTTTTCTGCCTGATAAGCATCAATCCGAACAAGAATAACATAATAATTATCAAAATAAACCAAACGCCACTCCGGATTACGTAAAATGAAATAAAGAAAATTTCTCCCCCAGGGGGTGCTATCAGTATGCGCAAAAAATACTGTTTTAAGATCATAGTCCTCGACTGCTTGCTGCCAAATAGACTGATTATTTTGCATTGGTAAATAAGTTTTTTCAAAAAAATCAACGCTATAAGCTTCAGGGCGATTATCAACAAAAACTTTTTCTGTCTTCGGTAAACCAAAAATTAAAGCACTGCCGGCATCATAGTTATTAAAAATCGGACCAGACAATTCTTGTTCGGCAAAAAACTTAAAAGCATCTTCGCTACCCATGCTTACCCCCAAACCTAGCTCTTTTTTTAAATAAGACTGAGGGCCAATCATGTCAGTTAAAAAAAATATCCCGGAAATAACTATTACAAAAGCTAATGCAGAAAAATAAATTGTTTGCCAATACGAACGAACAAAATGAGAAAATTTTTCAGCTAGAACCTTGTATGCTGATAAAGCTGTGCCACTAATTAAAACTAAAGACACTAAACCAAAGATTGCTAAATTGCGAGAAGACAACAACCCTAAAATAGAAATAAAAATCCCAAAAATCCAAGAAACGTAACGACGACGGCCATCAATTAAATAGGCAGCAACAAAGCTGATAACTAACAATACTAATAAGAATTTAAAAATTTGGAAATTATGATTAAGCATCATGTCGTCCAAGAAAAAAATACTTTTATTCTCAGCAACCTGATAACCATAGTTTTTAAAAATATTAAAAGGATATAATAAACCATGAATATGATTGGGATTAACTAGGCAAGCAACCACTAATAGCCAAAAATCAGCCATAGGTTGAGAAATTTTTTGCCAAACATTAGATAATTTAAAACTAGGATATAAATCCTGCCAAGTTAAATTCTTAAAAACTCTGTTAGCTGAATATGCCCCCGCTAAAGCTAGCCCGAGAAAAAAATAAATATGGATATTCGCCCATAAAATAAATAAAGGCAATAAAATTAAAAATTTCTTCTTCCGGATTAACTGTTTACTGTCTAAAACTAGCCAAACAATTGCTAAAAAAAGATAACTAAACATTTCCGGCCTAATCTCGACTCTTTCTGTCATGAGAAAAATAACTGGAATAGAAAGCGTAGACACAATGTAAAAATTAGAACGCCGATAAGCTAACTGAAAAAATAACGCAAAAATGGCCAGCGCTAAAACGATATTAAAAACAGATAGTGCCTTAAACCCACCTAATAGATAAACCCCATAAAATACCACACCAGCTAACCAATGGTGATTAATAAAACGCAAATCGGGCTCGGTATAAGAATAAAAATTACGAAATAAAATATCGGAATTTGTAAAAACTAAACGACCATTTTCTAAATGCCGGCCCAAATCACTAGAAGCGAATTCTACTCTTTGCCAAAAAATAATAACCACCAAGCAGCTTAAGCCTAAAAATAACCAAGCTGGCCAAAATTTTTCCGACTGATACCAAACAATAATTTTTTGCTTCAACTTCTCCATGTGCTTTAATTATGCCTTTATTATAACATTTTTTAAGGTTTTTTAATAAAAACAGTAATATAATTAATCTAAGTGGGGACAACCTCAAGAGGGGGATGAACTAATCCCTTTTTTTATTTTTTATGATATAATATAATAATAATGAACAAGTTTAAAAAAATATGGCTATTATAACCTGGGGGCCAGATTATTCTGTTGGTGTTGAAGAGCTTGATAAACAGCACCAAAGATTAATCGCACTCATCAACAAGCTTTTCACTTTATACGCCGAAAAACGATTCACCCAAACTGATATTGAACCGATTTTCAAAGAACTAATTGATTATGCTGACGAACACTTCAGTACTGAAGAACACTATTTTGCGCTTTACAACTACGAAAAAAAAGAATCCCATATAGCTATGCATGAAGCTTATCGCGAAAAAATTGAAAATCTAAAAAAAGATTACGATACTACTAACAGCGAGGCAACCCTATTTGCCGTTAATAATTTCTTAAACGACTGGTGGATTTGGCACATAAACAACGTTGACAAAGAATATACCAAATACTTCAACGCTAACGGCTTAAAATAAAAAACACGTCGCCTAACGTGTTTTTTTAGTACCTAATAAATTTTAATTATTTATCATCATCCTTAACCGCTCCCTCCACTATCCAAGTAACTAACGATAGTACTATGCTAAATAAAACTGCCACCCAAAAATTAGCAATACTAAACCCGGAAATAATTGCCGCTGTTAGCGCTACCATGCCCGCATTAATCACGAGAGTGAATAACCCCAAGGTTAAAATATTTATCGGCAAGGTTAAAATAATAAGCAAGGGTCGGATAACAGCATTAACTGCTCCTAAAATTAAAGCTGCTAATAAAGCCGCGCCAAACCCGCTAATTTCTGCCCCCGGGATAAGCCAGGCACTAATACCGATAGCAAGCGCACTAAGTAGCCAAGTGATTATGATTTTCATAAATTTATTTTTTAAATCTCTTAATAAGAAATACTATGTTTATTAAAAAACCTAAAATACAAAGACTAGTAGCAATAATTACTCCCTGATACTGTCCAGCAAAACCATCAGCAGACAAGTGTTTAAAGAGAATACCGCTATAAGCCCAGACTAAAACTAAGCCATAGACAATATTTTTATCTTTCCACATTCTAGTAGCGCCGATTAAAAGGCCTGCCAACAAAACTGCAATAGTCCAAATCTTATTAGAGATACCAAATCCATTCCAGTTAACACTCACTAGAAAAACTGTGATATTGGCGATAGCGGCAACAGTAATCCAACCAAAATAAATACTAAATGGCAAGCGAACAAATATTTTTTCTTTTAAAGAAAGTTTTTCTTTTCTTAAAATATCGGCAATCTTAATTAAAGAAAATAGAATTACGCCCATAATTAAGACTGACAAACCTATAAAATCATAATGCCAGGAAAAAATCCAAGCAATATTAGCAATTGAACTAATAATAAAATAAAGACCAACTTTCTTGAATAAATCTATTCTGCCCTTACCCTTATCACTTTGAAAAAGACCGAACTGATACAAAGTATAGCCGGCCAAAAGTAGATAAATTAAACCCCAAATAGAGAACGTAATACCAGCGGGCGCAAATAGATTTGGGTAAGCATCAGAGATGGCACCAGTAGATCGATTATTAATAGGCAAACCATTAGCTAAACCATTAACCACCACCATAGCAACATAAGTAACCGCTGCTATAATCTTAACTAAAGCATGCTTATTATTCATATTTTTATAATTTAAAAAATTTCTTCTCAAAATCTATTATCCTTCCATTTTGGCAAATAACGCCTTCTTTTTTTAAAATCCTAATTTTCTTTTCTTGCCCTGAGAAAAACCCTCCCAGAGATCCATCACTCTTTACTACGCGATGGCAAGGAACCTGCGGAGCAAATGGATTGTTATGTAAAGCGTTGCCAACTGCGCGCACGGCTTTCGGCCGACCGATTGCTCTAGCCACCTCGGAGTATGTAGAAATTCTACCCCTAGGTATTTTGCTTGTTGCCTTATAAACACTGCCCTGGAAGGCGGTCATTACAGTATTCATATTATTAAGAGCGACCGGCATTTTCTGATAAAAATTTTTGCAATATCTCAATATCCTTAAAATCCTTTTCCCTGCCCAAAGCAGTCTTGAACTTTATTGTCTCGGAAATATTAAGAAAAGGAAATCCATTAATAATATCTGCTGTTTTTATTGCCTCTTCTACTGTGGTCAGATAATCATCCCAGTCAAGTTGTGGGATTATTTCAACATCACTAGACTGCAGAAATACCATACCGTGTTTTTCTACTTCTTGATATTTTCCAGAGGCACGTAAAACAGAAAATAATTTACGTGTAACAACAATATCAACATCATTAGCCTCACGTAAACCTCTTGCCGCTAAAGCACCACTGTCAACCACGACATACTCTCCGAAAGGCAAATTAAGTTCTTTCAATTTTTTTAAAATGTCCATTTTATTTCTTCAGTTTTATTTTATTAACGTTCTCAAATATTGGTCTATAGAGATCATTTTTAATTTCTATTTCTAATTCGTGGCGATTAATTTTATTAACAAACTCAATCGGTACATCATTAATAACAGCTAAAGGTTTCTGTTCGTTTCCTTCGCCCATTAATAAAACCGCAGCAGTCGCCAAACTATCAGCCACATCAGTACGCGACAGCTTGAGTTTTCTGCCGAAAATATCTGATTGACCGCGATAATCGCGCACTCCGTTAAACCCAGCATAACCTAAAGCAATCCCGACTATCCCTGCTTTTAAAGGCAGCATCCGGCTATCGGTAACAATAACGCCAACCTCTTTAATTTTATATTTTTTACGCAGCCAATTTCTAATCTTATCGGCCGATATAAAGCTATCGCGTGGCAAAAGAATAATTTTTCCATTAGCATTTGACTCATCAATTCCTGCCGATGACATCACCATATTATCTCTAATAGTTAGCCAGGTATACTTTGTTTTCATGGCCCACTGACTTTCAGCTTTAATCAGACGCTCCCTAGTTTTTTCATTCTCTATTTTTTCAATTCTACCTTCTGATAAAGAAATTATTTTTGAAGTCACAACTACGACCATTTTTTCTTTTATGGCTGGCAGATATCTTTCTAAAAAAGAAAGCAAATTTTCCTTGGGCTGAAAAACTCTAGTTTTTATCGCTTTAATTTTCATAATTTTTAATCTATAAAAACTACAATAATAACTCTCTTATTTTTTCTATTAATATCCCACGATCTTTTCCGCTAAAACCATGGTCACCATCTAGATAAATAATTTCTACTTTAGAGCTTAGTCCATCCAAAGGAACCGGTTCTATTATTTCATCTTGCTTGGCAATAATGGCCATAACCGGGATACTGTCAACCCAAGTATTATACTCCCGAAACGGATTAACAGCTGCTCTTTCTTGCCAATATTCAGGAACAATTATTTTTGTCAGAGCGGTCTTAGAAGGTATTTTGGAAATACCCTCAAGATTAATCTCAGCATCAGCTTTCTGGCAATAGCGATTTAAACTTCTTTCTACGCTAAAATCAAATACAGGCGCTAGCAAAATTGCTTTTCTAATACCCAGAGGCTTCGCTATTGCCGCCAATATTGTTCCGTGGGAATGAGCAATTAAGTCAATAATTGCCTGCGGATTATTTTTTCTAACATCGTCTACTTTCTCGGCTAATTTTTTTACCTGAGCGCTAAGCGAATTAATATATATTTCACCTTGTTCTTCATTTACCTGATAATAATCAAACAAAACTGACTCCGCTTCGGGAATGCCAGCGGCAATATCAAAAAACAGACCGTTATCATCCTTTTTAACCCCAAAACCATGGGAATATACTATTATATGCTTACTATTGGACATATGTTTATACCCTTATTATAGCATAATTTGCTATTATTTTAATTATTAATAAAAAGCCTTGTGATTACAAGGCTTTTAGTTTTTTCATTTTTTAATGAAATTCTAAGTTTCGTACGGACGGCAAATTTTGGCTTTCGTAGACCAAAATTTTACCACAACATCTCGTTTCAAGTTACTTTCATCATAGGTTTTTGGCAAGTTGTCCAAATTAACCTTTTCTTCTGGCGTTGTAAAGTTATTCAGCAGATACTGTTGATAATCTTCTCTAATTTTCATTTCTCTTCTACGCTTAATCTCATAAAACCAATCTTGAACTGAATCTTTAAAAAACGTTGAATAAACTAAAAATAAGATTATTAGAAAAATAATGCCACCGAATATATAAGCGAATACAGAATTGCCGCCTTCCATTCGTGGAGCTAACCAGAAAAGAATATAAATCCCAGAAGCAGTTAAAATAGTAGAAGAAGTTAATAGCGCCAAGTTAAAAGAGTGATCTTCATCTTTAAAAAATCGATGCGCATTAAAACCTACAAGAATTGGAATAAAAATAGCCACAACAATTAACTCTAAAAATAATTTAGAAGCATCCTTCTGAGCATTCGGAAAAAGAAATATTAAAAGATATATCATTCCCGCAAACAGTGCTAATAAAATCGGAGAAAACCAGAATCTTTTACTGGTCGGATTTCCGTAACGATCATAAATTATTAGTAATTTTGTATACTTTCCATTCGCCCTTACATCTATAGACCAGTTTGACATAACCGGATGTATTAACCTATAGACCAAATTTTTTGGATGAATGGGGCAATAACCAACAAACATTGTAATCAATGAGGCTACGATTGTATAAAGGCTATACAACAGGTTGGCAATCAAAAATAGGGGAAACTTCATCCAGGAAAAAAACCAACTCAGTTTCCTTGTCTGACATTCATCTTTTTCTTTTGGGCGATTTGGCCAAAATAAATATTTCCACCAAATTTTACCAAGTTTACTTTCCGGTTTTTGAGCAAATAATTCTTTCGGTACTTCAAAATTTACATAACATACAGCTAAAGAGGCTCCAAAATTTTCACCGGCTTTAATACTTTCCGTAGGAATATCACGATCATATATACCATCGTTATATTTTATTAAAAATGCATTTGCCGATGTCGCATCGTTAAAGGCTATGGCCATCATTGTATGCTTGCCGGATCTAAATATTTGTAAAAATTTTACAGCCTTCTCTACCTTAACCACATATCTGCGGCCGAGCTTTGAGGCATTTTCAGAATTTTCTTCCGACTGATTTAGATCCACCAAGAGTATGTGCGTTGGTTGTTTCTCTGCTAATTTAGGCGAGAAAAACCACTTAACAGGAACGGTCGCTCCGTCCATTTGGGTGCTGCCACCATTAAGAACTATTCTTAAATCAAGCATTTTTTCTTCTTTTACATTCTTTTTCATGAATACTTTTTATTAAGGTTTATAATTAAATTAATTACCAAGCCTACCTTTTTAGCTAAACTTAGTAATTAATTCAACTACAACCTTTTTTATCAAGGAACTAAAATAACCATTAATAGTATTATTTGTCAATACTGCTCGGGGTAGGGATTTATCGCGCTCACTTGGCGCCGGAAGAGCGCCAAGCCCACTTGTCCGGACCAGCCACTAAACGTTGTGCTCGCTCGCGCTTATCGTCGCTCGATTATTCGCCTCACATTCCGGCTCGACTCATATCTCGCTCGCTGCTTGTTCGAGTTCCTGTCTTCTCCTAAGACATACAAAAAGAGTAGATTAATCTACTCTTTTTGTATTGCTCGGAGTTTGGGATATAGTTGGAACAATTTTGACAAAATAATTGACAAACAATTTAAAAGATGATTTAATTACGAATCACAAATAAAAAGGATAGACAATGGAAACAATCAGCCAGTTCTTTAAAAATGCTATTGAGATCAAAAACTTTGGTTTCAATATAATAACAATTAGCGCCATAACAACCATTATTCTCAGTACATATCAAATGTGGGGCGTAACGAAACAAATTGCCACAATCAAAAGAAGGAAATCGGCAGAATCTATTTTTATGCCTTTGTTCATTTTTGCCTTCTTTTATCTAACTACAACGATAATGTATGGAGTATATACCGACAAATTATCTGTAATTTACAACGGTTTAAATTCCCTGTTTTTCTTTATTGTCTTACTAATGGCTTGGCGCTATAAAAAAATTAATACCACGGACATCTTGTCACTCTTAATATTTTCTTTAATGATTCCGATTATGATAATCACGCCTAACAAGAAGGTAGCTTATATGGGCTGTGCTTCAATTATGCTTTTAGGGGCATTATCGCAATTAATATTGTTAATCAAAAATAAAAAAAGAGGGTCTTTAGAGCCGAAGTTATTCAATGTTTACATTGTTACTAATTCTTCCTGGTTAATCTACGGGATTATTACTAAAGATTGGGTTTTCCAACTTTCTAATTCAATCTCGGTAACAATTATGATACTAATAGCGGTATTACTTA
>CAZZBQ010000003.1:35377-40278 GCA_964652745.1 uncultured Gammaproteobacteria bacterium | reverse complement strand
GGGGTATTTTTTTGTTTTTATCCTAGCACCCCTAAAGGGAATAGAAACTAATTGACAAATGATAGAAAATATGACAAAATAAATTATTAGTTCATAAAAAAATAAATATAAAAATAAGTATATCATGGAAAATCGGAAAGTGATCGAAGTTAAGGATCGTCTCGGAAATCTAGTTGAAATAGATATTTCTGATGAGGTTTGTGGTAAATTTGATGTTCAAGCTAAAGAAGGAGGGCTGGTTAAAGCTAAACATGGAGATAGAGTTGTTTGGCCCTGGTTAAGTCAAAGTTTAAATGGAGAAAGCTTTACTGTGATGGGCGTACTAGCAGGCATGTCTGGTTTCAAAAAGGGTCTATGGATACTATATGATAACGAAGGCACTGTGAGTCCTTTTGTAAAAACAACGAAGTTTATCAAAGAGTAAGTATTCATTTGCCCCTTGCGAGTAAAAAACTTCTATAAGACCCGCGATAATATCAAGGGTCTTTTTTATATCAATTTATTAAATATTCTATCAAAAAAGTTTTCCAACTTTTGCGATTATCCACCCAATTTGGAAAAGACGAGTATAAAAGCACGTTTTTTGTATAAGGGTAAAAACCGGGGTTGTTAGTCTGGGGTAATTATTGGTATTAAATTAAATTATTAATAAAAAAATAACAGAAAAATTAAATTAATATTTAAGTTATTTAAATCACAAAAAAAGATTGGTGGTGAAATTGTCTACCATAAATATCGCGATTGAACTCTACAAAAAATAAATCTAATTTTTTCTAGCATTATTTTAGTTTTTTAAAATATTAAATATAAAAAATCTCCAATGTATGCTGGCTGTTAATAGTTGGCTACAATTTTAGAAAAACAGGAAAAATATGACAAGGTAATAGATTTATGTAAACAAACTCAAGAATAAACGCGGAATGGAGAATGGGGTAAAAAAATAGATAGGGGTTAAAAAAGTGACACAATTTTTTGTTTTTCGTTTCATTATCTTATAAAAAATGTTAAAATTAATATACAAAATTGATGATTAATTCATGTTAATTGTTAAAAAAAGAGTTTTTTTGTTTTTTATTAGCTTATTTATAGGCTCATTTTTCATTTTATCAAGGCCAGCTAAGGCAACCACTTATTATGTTTCTTCTGCTGGCGATGATACTAATAATGGAACAGATACTAATACTCCCTGGAAAACTTTAACCAAGGTAAACGCTACGATTTTTTCACCAGGTGATAATATTTTGTTTAAGAAAGGAGACTTTTGGGAGGGGTCTATTATTGTTACATCTTCAGGTACAACAGGAAATCCTATTGTTTACGGAGCCTATGGTTCGGGCAATAAACCAAAGATTTATGGATCTACTCTTGTCACTGAGTGGACGCAATATTCAGGGAATATTTATAAGGCTACTGTAGACGAAGCAGATATTTCACAACTTTTTTTTGATAATGAAAGAATGTTACTGGCGAGATATCCAAATACTGGATATTTTAATATTACAAATGTAAATAATTCAGCAACATTTACTTCTACTGATTTAAACAGTGGAATTAATTATGTTGGAGCAACATGGATTGGTAGAACATCAAGATTTACAATGTATGCAAAAACAGTTACTAATTCAAACTCACAGACACTCACTTTAAACACTGCCCCTACCTATGGCTTAGGAGTTGGAGAGGGATTTTTCTTGTCTAATAAACTGATTTTTTTAGACCAAGCAAGAGAATGGTATTATGACAACACAACAAATACTCTGTATTTATGGACGCCAAATGGAGAATCCCCTGCTGGTCATAACGTTAGAATATCAACAGTTAATTATGGAGTTAATATAATAGATAAAAGTTATGTCACAATTCAGAATCTTGAAATTGCCCAAAGCGCAGAAACAGGTATTAATCTTAGCAACGGAGATTATATTATAATAAATGGTTGTGATATTTTAAGCCCAGATATGTTTGGAGTTTATGCACCTACATATAAATCAACAAACCTAACTATAACCAACACCTTTATATATCAGGCTAATAGCTCGGGAATTAGATCATATAGCCCATCTGCCACGTTTACGGATAACATAATTAAAGACACAGGATTACTTCAGAATATTAATAAAAGAACAAACGAGACATCCGATAATTTTGGAACAGCAATTTTTCATAGAAACAGCAGAGCCACGATTCAGTATAATAAGATATTAAATGCCGGATATAATGGTATTAATTTTAATGGCACAGACTCAATGATTAAATATAATTTTATAGATGGAGCTTGTTTGGTATTGGATGATGGAGGAGGTATTTATACTTATAATGAGGGGGTACCCACTGGCACCGCAGGTTCAGAAATAATGTATAATATTATTAAAAATGTTAACGGGAATAAAGTGGGCTATGCAGCCGCAAATTATAATGGAGGGCATGGTATTTACATGGATGATAATACATCGAATATTAATATTCTTTATAATACAGTAGTTAGTTCTGGTGCTGGTTACTTTTCGCATGTAAATAGCAATATTTTATTTCAATACAATACTTCATTTTCTAATTTAGTAGGATTATTAACAGTGGGAGAAAACAGTAATAGTTATTTTTATGACAATATTGTTTATGGTACAAATAGAATTGGTAATTGGTCGTGGTGGAATGATTCATATGAAAGATTAGTTGTAAATAGCTCGGCTACCCCCGTACTTGATAGAAATATATATATTCATCCATATAATTCAACCCCATTTCGTTCTGGGACAACACAGATAACGTTTGCATCATGGAAATCAGCGACTAGTCAAGATACTAATTCTACTTTTAACTCTTCAGTCCTAGAAGCTGATTCTGTTGCAAAGATATTATATAATGCCACTAAAAACACAGTTAATATAAATCTTTTAAGCAGAACATTTAAAGATATTGATGGAAATGTAATTACTGGAGTACTAACTTTACAGCCGTTCACTTCAAAAATACTTTTGGGAAATAATTTTAGCGGTATTGAGTCTGTTGTTGAGGGAGAAATTTTGCCTACTCAAGAAGAACCCCCTTTAATTGATTCTATTAAGCCAGCAATTACCAGCTTTTCTATTCCAACCACATCTTCTTCTCTTGTTGTGCCTATTTCAACTTTTACTGCGACTGATAACACCGCTGTTACAGGTTATTTAATAACTGAAACAGCTATCACGCCAAGTCCAGCTAGTGGTTCGTGGACAGTCAGCAAACCAACATCATATACATTTACTTCAGAAGGAACAAAAACTCTCTATGCCTGGGCTAGAGATGAAGCGGGGAATGTTTCAATTTCGGTAAGCGACAGCGTGGTTGTTGTATTGCCCAGCCTTACTCCAAAATATTCACTTTACTCTTTTGAAGAATCGTCAGGGGCAACAATAGTAGACTTCCAGTCGTCATACAATGGGGTAATTATTAATGAATCCAGTAGAATAATTGGTCACGATGGGCAAGGTTTATCTTTTGCTGGAACTGGGTATATTAATCTTGGTGATATTTATACCGATATTAGAGACAAATTAACACTTTCTGCGTGGATTAAGCCAAGTCCTTCTGGCAATTACCAGGGAATTATAATGCACGGAGGACCAAACACTGACACCTTTGCTTTATATACTAAATATTCAACAACTAAAGCCATAGCTTTTAAAACTTCAGGAACTACTCATCAATTTTTTGAAATAAATAATTTAAATAATTTATGGGATGGTTTTTGGCACCATGTAGCTGCTACTTATAACGGAACAAACTCCGTAATTTATTTAGATGGACAAACAGTAGGACAAACTAGTAATACAGGAATTTTGGATTCCGGAATGGGATACAATTTAATTATTGGAGCAGGACGAGACACAGTACCGCCAACCCTAAATTATTATGGAGACGTTGATGAGGTTAGAGTATATAACTACGCTCTTAGCGGTTCAGATATTCTAAATTTATATAATTTAGAACCAGTCTCAGATATTATTAAGCCAGCAATTACCAGCTTTTCTATTCCAACCACATCTTCTTCTCTTGTTGTGCCTATTTCAACTTTTACTGCGACTGATAACACCGCTGTTACAGGTTATTTAATAACTGAAACAGCTATCACGCCAAGTCCAGCTAGTGGTTCGTGGACAGTCAGCAAACCAACATCATATACATTTACTTCAGAAGGAACAAAAACTCTCTATGCCTGGGCTAGAGATGAAGCGGGGAATGTTTCAAATAGTTTAAGTAAACAAGTTATAATTTCGCTACCTATTAATACTTATGTTCTCACCATTAATAAAGCAGGTACCGGTGAGGGTGTTGTGACGGGAGCAAACACCTATAATCAAGGAACTTTGGTAACAGCTACAGCTATATCAGCTATTGGCTCAACATTTTCTGGTTGGTCGGGAGATTGTAATAGTAGTGGTCAAGTAACAATGAATGGAAATAAAACCTGTATAGCAACATTTACCAAAAATACCTATACCCTTAATTATAGCTCTAATACTAACGGAACAATCACAGGCATCACTTCACAGACCATTAACTACGGAAATTCAGGCTCTACAGTTATTGCTACGCCGTCAGCTGGTTATCACTTTACTTCTTGGAGTGATGGTTCCACTGTTAATCCTAGAACCGACACCAATATCACTTCCAATAAATCAATCTCAGCTTCATTTTCTGTTAACACCTACAATCTCACTGCTTCAACTGGCACCAATGGAACCATTTCTCCATTGGGTGTAACCTCTAAAAATTACAACGAGAGCTTAACTTACATTATTACCCCGGCAAGTGGTTATCATGTAGCAGATGTTTTGGTTGACTCTATTTCTCAAGGTATAGTTTCCTCTTTTACCTTTAATAATATTAATGCTAACCATACTATTTCAGTGACGTTTGCT
>CAZZBQ010000003.1:0-35277 GCA_964652745.1 uncultured Gammaproteobacteria bacterium | reverse complement strand
CTCTTTTACCTTTAATAATATTAATGCTAACCATACTATTTCAGTGACGTTTGCTATAGAATCTGACCTTATTAAACCAACAATTACCACGTTTACTATTCCATCAACCGTATACTCTCTTACTACTCCTATTACAGCTTTAATAGCGAGTGATAATAAAACAGTTATTAACTATTTATTAACTGAATCAGAAATCGTTCCAAGTATTCTGTCTTTAGCTTGGACAACAAATAAACCAACATCATATACATTTACTTCAGAAGGGATAAAAAATCTCTATGCTTGGGTTAAGGATAATTCTGGTAATATTTCTAATAGCTTAATGAGCCAAGTCACTGTTACGCTGCCTCCCCGTAGCGGGGGCGGAGGGGCGTATGTTCCTAAAACAATTAATAATAATTCGATAACCTCAACCAATACAGCGGATACAATAACAGTAAGCACCTCAATTACAGATTCGGCAAATATTAATACTAGCAATATCAACATTAAAGAATCAGCAGATGCTGTACTGAAAGCAAAAGAATTCGTTGCTATTGAAAAAACACTAATTACAGAAGTAAATAAAACGTTGTCAGAAGCATTGGCTGGCCGTTTGTTGCTTCAAGTAGAAAACAAAGGTGAGGCCTGGTATGTTAATCCTAAGGATAAATTAAAATATTATCTTGGTACTCCAAATATGGCTTTTTCTGTCATGAGAACACAAGGCATAGGAATAACTAACAGTAATTTAGAAAAAATTAAAATTGCTAACTATAATTTAGATAATGGAGTAGATAGTGATGGCGATGGTTTATCTGATGCTTTTGAGGATGCTATTAGTTCTAACAAAAACAGTCAAGACTCTGATTTAGATGGTTATAATGATAAAATAGAAGTGTTAAATGACTATAGTGCTAAGGGTGTACATAAATTAGCAATTAGTGATCTTTTTACTAGAAATCAGGGAGGTAAAATATTTATTCAAGTTGAAGGACATGGTGAGGCTTGGTATGTTAATCCCCTTACCAATACTAGATACTATCTTGGTCGTCCGGAGGATGCTTACGCTTTAATGAGGCATTTGTCTTTAGGAATTACAAATGATAATCTAAGAAAGATTGGAGTAGGGGAAATAGAGTAAAAAAATTTTGGAATAATAGCAAATCAAGATTTATAAATAAATTATGGAGAAGGTGGAAAAGAAGGATTACAAGATTGCTTATTTTAGCATGGAGATAGCTTTAGACGACGGACTAAAAACTTATTCCGGTGGTTTAGGTATTTTAGCGGGCGATATTTTACGTTCCGCTTCTGATATTAGTCTACCCATGGTCGGCGTAACTCTTCTTAGTAAGGAAGGGTATTTTGATCAAGAAATAAATGCCAAGGGAGAACAGTTAGAATTTTCGGCGCGACAATATGATTTTTCTAAATTACAAAAAACTAACGCCAGAGCTACGGTGATGATTGGTAAAGATAAAGTTAGAGTTGAGGCTTGGCAGTATTTGATTACTAGTGGCAACATAGAAATCCCAGTTTTTCTTTTAGATACAGATATTCCAAAAAACCCAGAGAAATACCGACGTCTAACCAACCAACTTTACGGCGGTAACAAAGAGTTGAGATTATTACAAGAAACAATTTTAGGACGTGGCGGTTATGAAGTTTTAAAAGATTTGGGATTTAAAATTAATACCTATCATATTAATGAGGGCCATGGTAGCTTTGTTACAATCGCTCGTTTTCTTGATTCAAACGCAAAAGACTTGCAGGGTAAAATTAATGATGTAAGAAACAGCTGCGTTTTTACCACGCATACGCCGATAAAAATGGCACATGATGTTTTTAAGTTAGAAAAAGTTTTAGAAGTACAAAAAGATTTTCCGCGTCACCTTCCGAAGCTAATTGATGGTGGACGAGTTAATATGACTAAGCTTGGTTTATATTTTAGTAAATATATTAATGGAGTCGCGCTTAGTCATAAAGAGCTGTCTAAAAAAATGTTTCCCGAATATCCGATTCACTGTGTTACTAATGGCGTCCATTCACAAACTTGGACCTCGCCGGAACTGCAAAAATTATATGATAAATATATTCCCAATTGGCGTAATTCTAGTTTATCTTTGCGTAATGCTTTCTCATTATCATTAGACGATATTTGGCAGGCGCATCAAGGATCTAAAAAAAGACTGATTAGTTTAGTGAAAGAAAAAACTGGACAGATTTTTAAAGAAGACATTTTTACTATTGGTTTTGCTCGTCGCTTTACTGCTTACAAAAGACCATTACTATTATTAAGAGATGTGAAAAGATTGATTACTATTCAAAAAAAAGTTGGCGATATTCAAATAGTATATGCTGGCAAAGCTCATCCGTCTGATGAAAATGGAAAAAAATTAATAATGGAAGTCAATAAAATTAGCCGCAAGCATGAGGGAAAAATTAAGCTAGCTTTTATTCCTGGTTATGAAATTGAGTTAGCTAAAACAATTATTGCGGGATCAGACCTCTGGGTTAATACGCCGCTACCACCTAACGAAGCCTCTGGTACTAGTGGAATGAAAGCGGCTCATAATGGTGTTCCACAGCTCAGTTCCTTTGACGGTTGGTGGCGGGAAGGGTATATTAAAGGTAAGACAGGCTGGACTATTAGAGGAGAAAATTATCCGCGCTTGACTACTCAGAATTCTAAAGACGCGGCGAGTCTATATGATTTGTTGGAAAAAGAAATTATTCCAATTTACTATCATGAGCCGATGTCTTGGAAAAAAATAATGAGGTTTTCTATTGGCGTCAATGCTTCCTTCTTTAATACCGAAAGAGTTTTACGTGAATATGCTCAGAATGCTTATTTAAAATAATTTATTTATATTAAGTTTTACAACATTATGCCAGCCAAAAAAACAAAAAAAGGAGAAACAAAAGACAATAAAAAAAGTCAGACTAAAGAACAGTTTAAAGTTACTAGCGAAGAGATTTTAAAGAAGGTAAAGCACTTAATTAAAGAGGGAAATGTTCGCCGTATTATTATTAAAAATGAACGTGGACGCGTTATGGTAGAAATCCCAGTAACATTTGCTTTGGTCGGTGCGGTGTTTGCTCCGATGCTTGCTGCGGTTGGCGCTTTGGCAGCTTTATTAAATAAGGCCACTATTGAAGTAGAGAGGAAATAAATAAAATATTTTTAGACTTCTAAAAAAGACCGAGCGCTTAATTAATCTCGGTCTTTTTATATTTCAAGTTTTAAGAGTTGATTATTTTCAAAATCTCTTCGGTCTTGCTTTTCATTAATTCTTCAGAAACTGCTTCTAGATTTAGTCTGACTTTTTCCTCAGTATTTGAACCGCGGACATTAAACCAGTAATCAGGATAATTTACACTAATTCCATCTAGCCAGCTAATATGGGCATCATTATAAATTTCAGCAATTTTTTTTAGCACCGCCTCTTTATCGGCCACCTCACAATTTATTTCTCCTGATAAAAAATATTTGTCATACTGCTTTAAATATTCAGAAGTAGTTATTCCGGATTGAGAAAATTCGGTTAAAAGTTTTAGAATCATGATGCTAGGATATTCAAAGCAGCCCATTTCGTCATTCAAGTAAAAATGCCCGGATGATTCGCCGGCAAAATAAATATTTTCCGCAATCATTTGTTCTTTAATTAAAGAATGCCCAACCCTGGTCAGTATTGCTTGTCCGCCATTTTCAGTAATTAAATCTGTTGTTATTTTTCCTGGTCTAACATCGTAACCAATTTTTGCGCCGGGCTTTTCTTGAAGAAATAATTTAGCCAGTAAGCCGCGGATAACTGCCGGATTTATTATTTTTCCTTGATTATCAACAAAAAATATTCTATCACCATCACCATCAGTAGCAATCCCTAAATCAGCCCCCTGAGAAATAACAGCTGCTCGCAACTGTTCTAGGTTTTCTTCTTTTAAAGGATCGGCTTCGTGAGCCGGAAATGAACCGTCTAAATCAAAATTTATAGGAACCAAAGTACAGCCAGGTAAATGATAAAAAAGCCTTTTTAAGTATAGAGCGCCCATGCTATTAGCCGCATCAGCTACAACTTTTAACTTTCCAACTTTATTAACATCAACCTTAGAGATAGAAAAATTGATTTCCTCAGTTAAAACATCGGGCAAGCTTATTTTTTCTCCTGGAATTTCTGCTTCTGTTAATTTTTCATTTAAAACTAAATCCCGGAGACGGTTAATTCCCGTTTCACCGCTGATTGGCGCCCCTTTTCTTCTAACTAATTTAAAACCATTCCACTCTTTAGGATTATGGGAAGCGGAGACAATTATCCCGCCGTGATAATTATATTTGCCAATAGCAAAATAAAAAGTTGGGGTTGCTACTGTTCCTAAATCAACTACAGTTACCCCGCTATTTAATAAACCTCTAATAAGTTCGTCTTTTAAATCAGGGGACGATAGTCGCATGTCACAGCCAACAGCGATGGTGATTTTTCCATCTTTAGAAACATCACCGTCTTCTTGTCTAAGACGAACAAAGGCTAGTCCTAGTAAATAAGCTAGGGAATCGTCAAAGTCTTGTCCGTAAACTCCGCGAATGTCGTAAGCTTTAAATATTTTTGGATTGATTGCTAACATATAAGATAATTCCACCCAGACCGAACCAGATAGCTGCTAAACTGATGAGCCAACCAAGATAGGGCAAGGATGATAAAAGAGTAATAATAGCGACACCTAAAACTAACGGCCAAAAGAGAGAAGTGAGATTTTTTTTTAAAACATTTTGGACTATTAGACTGCCCAACAATAACGATGAAACAGCGGTAGAAAGTAACACCCCAGCTAAAACTGTAAGGAATAAGATTAAAGCTAGAGGAAGGCCAATTATTGTTACCATGAGAAGTAAAAGCAGTAGTGGAGTTGCCAAGGTTATTATCGCTCCAATTAATACGGATTTTCCTGGATGAGAACGAATTTTATTGATTATTGCAGTAGAATTTTTTGGCAGAATAAACACTAAAACTAAGCCGATTAGAATTGTTGATAAGAAGGCAAACAATCTACCCCAAACCCAGTTTGGCCAAGTATTACTATTTTTTTTGTTTTCAGATTTATGGAAATTAGTTTGTCCAGAAATGACAGCCTGGTTATCGATAGAAGCACTTACGTTAGCAGTGTAGTCTAAGTCACCGTTAATGGTAGTATTTTTAGAAACTGACAAGGATGGGTTTTGGCTTTCGTTATAAATATTAATTCTGGCATTTTTACCAATTTTACTGTCTAAAGAAGCATTCTGGGCGTATATATCTAAAAAACCATTAATGTTCCCTTTTGTGATAACTGTAGAACCGCCCAAAATAGCGTCCCAGCCAACGCGAGCATTTTCGCTAATCATTATATTAGACCCAAAAACATTCAAATTTCTAGTAACAACGCTACTAATATCTACATTATTGCCGACAACTCTAATATTTCCTCCAACTTCACCCTTGATGTCAATATTTTGAGCGATAGCAATAATATCACCTTCAACTCGACCATTTACAATCAGTGATTGGCTGGCAGTTATTAAGTCGCCACTGATTGTTCCATCGATTAATACATTTTCTCCGGCGGCAATTAAATTACCAGTAATTACCTCATCGGTCGCCACAAAAACTAAACCGTTCTTATCTGCGGCCGCTTTTAGACTTATCACTGGGATTAATATAGCCACTAGGATAAGTAAAATTTTCCAACTGTTTTTTTTCATATTTTGTATTGTTAAATTTACAAAAATATAGTATTCTTATTAAGATTATGCCTTAATTATACTCTAAAAAGATGACTGAAGCAATTAAAAGGCTGATATTAGAAAATATTGGCGAGATAACTGATAGGCGCAAACTTGAAGAAGTTAAGCGGTCTTTTTCTAAAAGCTTTAAGCTTTCTTCAATTTTAAATTCTGATATTTTAAAAGCTTATCGTCAATTGTTAACTTCTGGACTAATTTCTAGACAAGAAGTTTTTGAATCTATTCTACGAAAACGTTCTGTGCGCACTATTTCGGGGATTGCTCCAGTGGCAGTTTTAACTAAATCATATCCTTGCCCAGGAACTTGTGCCTATTGTCCTCGTCAAGAAGATGTACCGGTTAGCTATTTATCCAATGAACCAGCAGTGATGCGGGCAATTCGTTGCGGTTATGACCCCTATAAACAAACAATGTTGCGCCTAGCCGCTTTAGAAAACAATGGTCATCAACCGGAGAAGATTGAGCTAATTGTTATCGGGGGAACCTGGAGTTATTTGCCGCGTAAATATCGCTATTGGTTTATTTTAAATTGTTTTCGGGCAGCTAATGATTATAGTAAATTTCGTAAAACTATACTTTCACTTGGTGATGGAGAGAAAGCATTTAAGGCAAAAATAAAATCTTTTTATTCTCAATCACTTTCGCAAAAAAAGATTGAAGAATATTTACAACTAGAGCAAGAAAAAAATGAATCAGCTAAATATAAGTTAATTGGTATTACTTTAGAAACAAGGCCAGATTATATTAATGAAGAAGAAATTTTTTCTATGCGTGAACTTGGCTGCACTCGTGTGGAGTTGGGTGTGCAGGCAGTGGATGAAAAGATTTTAGCTTTAAATAAGCGCGGTCACGGTGTTAAGGCAATAGCCGATGCAACCAAGCTTTTAAAACAATATGGTTTAAAGGTTACCTATCATATTATGCCTGCTTTGCCGGGGTCAACTCCGAAAAAAGATTTAAGCATGTTTAAGGCGTTGTTTAATGATGAACGTTTTCAACCAGATCAAATAAAGTTTTACCCAACAGTGGTTACTGAGGGGAGCTTGTTGCGCCGCTGGTATGCCCAAGGAAAATATAAACCATATTCTGATCGGGTATTGCAGAGCTTGATTGTAGAATGTAAAGCAGTTGTACCAAAATATGTTCGCATTATTCGTTTAATTAGAGATATACCGGGAGAATCAATTATTGCTGGTAATCGAATTACTAATTTGCGCCAAGTAATGAGTCAGCGGGGCGTTGTTTGCAATTGTATTCGTTGCCGTGAGGCAAAAGATGGATATGTTTCTGAATATAAAATAAATCAACAGGTTTATGAGGCTTCTTTTGGTAAAGAATATTTTTTAAGCGCTGATAGTTTAGAGGAAAAAATACTATATGGTTTTTGCAGGTTAAGAATTGATTTTGCTAGTCCAGTTGCGGCGGCGATTGTACGCGAATTACATGTTTATGGAGAATTAGCGCCGGTTGGTGGAAAGGGTAAGGTTCAGCATCGCGGCCTTGGTAAACAATTATTAAAAGAAGCTGAGCTTCTTGCTAGAAAACGGGGTGCTGAAAAGATTGCTATTATTTCTGGTATTGGCGCACGTGGTTATTATCGTAAATTAGGTTACCGAAAAGTTAATGGCTATATGGTTAAAAAACTTCTAAAGTCCTAATAATCTTAATTTTTTTGAGTGATTTTAGGCTTTGACAAAAGCTGGTCCCTGGAATAAGATTATATTATACTATTAGCTAAAAATATGAATTATTCTCATCTTTTGAGTCAAGACCCCGAAGCTTTGGCGATTATTAAAGAAGAGGCTAAGCGTCAAAACGAAGAATTGGAACTAATTGCTTCCGAAAACTACGTTTCGCCGGCAGTTTTAGAAGCGATGGCCAGCGTGCTAACTAATAAGTACAGCGAAGGCTATCCTGGTAAGCGGTACTATGGTGGCAATCAGGTCATTGATAAGATTGAAGCTTTGGCGATTGATAGAGCCAAGCAGCTGTTTTCCGCTGAGCATGTTAATGTTCAACCACTTTCCGGTTCTCCGGCCAATGCTGCGGTTTATATGGCTTTTTTACAGCCAGGAGACAAGGTTTTGGGTTTAAAGCTTGATCATGGTGGGCATTTATCACATGGTCATAAAGTTAATTTTTCTGGTAGACTGTATAATTTTGTTCAATATGGGGTTGATAGTGAGACTGGAATAATTGATATGGATGAGGTTAGAGAAATTGCCTTAAGAGAAAAACCGAAAATGATTGTGGCTGGTTTTAGCGCTTACTCACGAGAAATTGATTGGCAAAAATTTAAAGATATTGCCGATGAGATTGGTGCTTATACTTTTGCCGATATTGCTCATATTGCCGGGCTTATTGCTGGTAAGCAATTAGCTAATCCCGTTCCAGTTTTTGATGTTGTTTCTACCACTACACATAAGACTTTACGTGGACCACGAGGAGCGATTATTATGTGCAAAGAGCAGTTTGCTAAGCAAGTTGATAGTGCGGTTTTTCCAGGTATGCAGGGCGGCCCTCATGAACATATTATTGCTTCTATTGCAGTTGCCTTCCATGAAGCTTTACAGCCAGAGTTTCAAACATATGCTACGCAAGTTATTAAAAATGCCAAGGCGATGGCCAATGAATTTCTAGATTTAGGTTATAAGATTGTTTCCGGTGGCACAGATAACCACTTATTAGTTTTAGACCTATCTAGTAAAAATATTGCTGGTAAAGAAGCGGAAAAAATCTTAGAAAAAATTGGCATTTCGGTTTCTCGTTCTACTATTCCTAATGACCCCAATCCGCCGATGAATCCTTCGGGTGTTAGAATTGGAACACCAGCAATTACCACTCGTGGACTAAAAGAAGAAGATGTTAGGTTGGTAGTTGGTTGCATTGATGAGGCCTTAAAAAACAAAGACGACGAGGTTAAATTACAAAATATTAAAAAAGAAATTGAAGGAATTTGTAAACGCTTTCCTATTCCTACCAAGTAGTACGCTATGTCTAAAATTATTGATGGCCGCATGATTGCTGAGCGGATTAAAGATGAAATTACTAAGGAAATATATAATATTAAGGAGCTAAGACCTAATTTAGCTATTATTTTAATAGGCGAAAGAGCAGATTCTAAATTATATGTTTCTTTAAAGGAAAGAGAAGGTAAAAAAGTTGGTATTGATACACACCTTTATACGTTTGACGATTCTGCTTCTGAAGAATCTGTTTTAGAAGTGATTGAATTTTTAAACAAAGACGAGCTCATTGATGGTATTTTGGTTCAGCTTCCTTTGCCAGAAGGAATGAATGCCGATAAAATAATTTCAGCCATAAATCCAAATAAAGATGTTGATGGTTTTCATTTTCAACATCCAGATTATATAATCTCTCCAGTATTTGCCGCCGTGATTGCTTGTTTGGATGAAATAAAATTAACGGGTACCAATAAAAAAGCTTGTTTATTATATCACTCGGACATTTTTGGTAGAGGGCTAGAAGAAATAATTGCTAGTCGCGGATTTAATATTGTTAAGCCAGAAAATATAAAAGAGGCGGATTTAGTTGTCACTGCTTTAGGCAACCCGCTTAGTTTGAAAAAAGAAATGGTTAAGCAAGACGCAGTAATTATTGATATCGGTATTTCTAAAGTAGACGGGCATATTCATGGTGATGCCGATTTTACTGATTTACAAGATACAGCTTCTTTTATTACCCCTGTTCCTGGTGGGATTGGTCCAATGACTATTGCCTTTCTATTCAAAAATGTTTTGGAGATATTCAGGCGACGCCATGCGTTGGAAATTAAATAACTTTATCAGCCGGCGCTTGGCCGGCTGTTTATTCTTTATTACTTTTCATGACTACTAAAAAACAACAACTATTAGAGCTTTTAAAAATCCATTTCGGCTATGATTCTTTTCGCCCTGGCCAAGAGAAAGCAATTGATAGTATTTTACATGGTCGAGACACCATGGTTGTTTTGCCAACCGGTGGCGGCAAGTCAATGATTTTTCAATTACCCGCTCTTGTTTTGGATGGCGCCACAATTGTGGTTTCTCCACTGATTGCACTTATGAAGGACCAGGTTGATTCTTTAGAGGCGGTTGGCATTCCGTCTACGTTTATTAACTCCTCTATCTCGCCGGATGAAGCGGACCATCGTTTAAAACAGGTTAAGAGTGGTTTTTATAAAATTATTTATTTAGCACCAGAACGTTTTTATAATCAGAATTTTTTAGCTGGACTTAAAGGAATTAAAGTTTCTTTATTTGCGGTTGATGAAGCACATTGTGTTAGTCAGTGGGGGCATGATTTTCGTCCCAGTTATTTGCGCTTGAAAGAAGCAGCTAAGTTAGTAGGCCGTCCACCGATTGTTGCTTTAACGGCGACAGCTACGCCCGAGGTTAAGGAAGACATAATGAAGCAGTTGGGTTTAAATGACCCAGAATTAGTCGTGACAGGCTTTGCGCGTCCAAATTTACAGCTAGCAGTTATTCCTTCAACCACTGGCCAGAAGTTAGAACATATTTTAAATTTTTTAGTGACTAATCCCGACATGGGTTCTGGAATTATTTATACTGGGACAAGGTCTAAGGCAGATGAGTTAGTTGAACTTTTAACTGATAATGATATTAAGGCGGTAGGTTATCACGCTGGCATGGACGCGGGTAGTCGCGATTGGGTTCAAGAACAGTTTATGCGCGGTGAAGCACAAGTGGTTGTCGCCACTAACGCTTTTGGCTTAGGAATAAATAAAAAAGATATTCGTTTTGTTATTCATCACGATTTACCCGGAACAGTTGAGGCCTATTATCAAGAAGCGGGAAGAGCCGGGCGCGACGGCTTGCCGAGCTTTTGTTTATTATTTTATCACCAACAAGACCGTTATTTACGCGAATTTTTTATTAAAGGTGATAATCCCGAACCACGGATGATAGTAGAGATTTATGATTTTCTCTTGCGTCGTTTTGAATTAGAAATTGACCCAGAGAGCTCAATTCTAGTTACCTATTCCGAAATATCTCAGAATTTATCAGAGTCTGTTCCGGAAATGGCGATTGGCACGGCTTTAAAAATATTGGAAAAACAAGGTTACATTTCTCGTCCTAATGAGAAAAACTCCAGTTCATTTTTAAAAGCAATTAAGTCACTAGAAGAAATTACTAACTCAATTAGTAAGCGGTCCAAGTCACAGCTTGATGTTTGGGGTAAATTAGCTCCGCGCTATGCCCAGGAATTAGAAACTGGTTGGGAATTTTCAGCCGAAGAAGTTGCGATAGTTTTAAAAATAAAAAAAGACTTTTTAATTCGGGCAGTTAAGAAGTTAGCAGAGAAAGGTATGTTAGAATATAAGCCGCCTTTTCGAGGAACAGAAATTAGAATTTTGCGCGTTGTTGAGCCTGAAGATTTAGAATTAGATTTTAAGGCTTTAAAAGAAAAAGCTTCGCGCGCTTATGAGAAGCTTGATGAGATGGAGGGCTATGTTTATCACACCGGTTGTCGCCAAGAATATATTTTAAATTATTTTGGCGATCATAGTGCTAAGCCTTGTGGTACTTGTGATAGCTGTTCTCGTCTTAAAAAAGTTTCTAGCGCTCCTAGGCGTGAGTATTTAATAAGAGAATGAAAAAAGAAGTAACTGATAAATTATTATCGTTAGTTCAGGAGGGATATAATCAGATTGCCTCAGAGTTTGATTTGACCAGAAAGAAAAAACTATGGCCGGAATTAGAAAAGTTGGCGGCCGTTGTTAAAGATGGCGATAGCGTGCTTGATGCCGGTTGTGGCAATGGTCGTTTATTGGAGGCATTTGTTGATAAGAAAATTAATTATCTCGGTTTTGATAATAGTAGTAGCTTGTTAGAGATAGCAAAACAAAATTACCCCGAATATAAATTTATTTTTGGTGATGTTTTAAAAAAAGATGAAGCGCTAGTTGGAAAGTTTAATTATGTTTTTTGCGTTGCTGTTATTGCGCATATCCCAAGCAGAAAACTACAGCAACAGGCGCTAGAAAATCTAAGCAGTTATTTAGGTTCTGGTGGACAATTAATTATCAGTGTTTGGAATTTGCGTCAGAAATTAAATTTTAAGTTAATGATTTTAAAGAATTTAGTTTTAAAATTTTTTGGCTTGCGTGCTTTGCCGTCTGCCGACTTAGTTTTTCCTTGGCAAGACAAGGCTGGTGCCCAGCGTTATTACCATGCTTTTTCTAAAAGAGAGCTAGAAAGGTTAGTAAAAAAAGCGGGATTTAAAATAGCAGAATCTTATCGTGATAATTATAATTATTGGCTGATATTAAAGTAAAAAAGTGTTGATAGATTTATAAAAGTAAGGGTGGCCCGGTTTACAATCGGGCTTTTATTGACAAAATTTAATATAAATGATATAATTTTAGGTCAAAATAAGTGATTTTGATTGAGTGTTCGTTAAAAAAATAATAACTAAAAAAATAAAAAATGGAAACAAATTTAGTTTTAGCTGTTGTTGCTGGTGTTTTAGTAGTGATTTTATCTTTTATGTTGAGCTCGGCGCGACGCAAATTGGAGTTGTATGGATTTTTGGTTTATGACAACTCACCACAGGACGTTTTCAAAGTCATTAATCGTTTACCTTCGGCCCCGGGCAAAGACATAAATTTTGACGAAGATGTTATCAAGATGTATTTCCTTCGTTATTTTAAAAAGGTAGCCGATGCGGCTGATAATCAGACTTACAATATGTATCCAATTCTTATGATTGGAGAGGTATTTACTAGCCTTTCGACACTTATTTCCAAAAAGGAAAAAATTATTATTGAGCAAATTTTAACATCAGCTTTTTTTGAAACGGTTAATGAAAAGATGTTAGCGGACATTTATTTCTTGTATCTTAGAGATAGATTGTCTGACCCTGGAAGAAACAGCAGTCCGCGTGAGGAAAAAGGAGAAGAAATAATCTTTAAACACCTCCTATCCGGTGGTGTGGGTAATTCGAATGTGGACGCATTTTTACGGAGATTAGAAGAATTAATTAAATTTTTTCGACAAAGTGACACCTACTCGTCAACTAGTAAAGTATTTATTGAGGGTCACCTAATTAGAGTGCGCGCTAAACTAGGCGATAGTCGTACCACAAAATTAGAAATTTAAAAGAAATACTTGTTACTCGGGAACCTTGAAAAAAGGTTCCTTTTTTTATTTTCTTGACACCCCCCGGGGGTGTATGCTAAGATAGAAACATGAAAACAAGTGAACAGAGAATAAATAATATTATTGGGCAACTTGAAGGCGTTAAAAAGGTCTTGTCTGGTGAAAAAAAGAAAGACTGTGTCGCCCTGATTGTTCAACTTAAAGCGATTAAATCGGCGATGTCGTCTTTAATGGAAAAAATCATCGCTGACGAGTTTAGCTATTGCTTGATTAACGATAAAACCTCAAATCAAGAAAAAATGGAAAAAATATTTAAAGAATTAATTAATAAATAATAAATAATAAACCTATGTCAAAAGCGATGGAAGTAAACAAAGATAGTTTTACTAGCGAAGTTTTGTCTAGCGACTTACCAATCTTAGTAGATTTTTGGGCACCTTGGTGTGTTCCTTGTCAGATGATGGCACCAATTCTTGATGAATTATCAGCTGAAATGGCTGGCAAGATTAAGGTTGCCAAAGTTAATACCGAAGAAGGCTCTAACCAAGACTTAGCGATTCAATACCAAATCCAAAGCATCCCAAACATGAAATTATTTAAGGGAGGTAAGATTATTGGTGAATTTGTTGGTTTGAGAAATAAGGAAACTTTAAAAGGTGAAATTGAAGCTTTAATCTAACTAATACCTAATGCTCTATGAGTATTTTTTCCGATAACCTGAAAAGATTGGAAGAGGTGCGAGCATTAATTGGAGTTAGCGAAGAAGATATGCTTGTGCTTTCTAGCCCAGTTGAAGTTCGTTATAAAGATTTAGAGTTAAACAATAAAAAATATCCTGCCTGGCGCATCGTTTATAGTCGCGATCTTGGTCCAGGGAAAGGTGGAATTAGATTTCATCCCGCAGTTAGTGAGGATGAAGTTAAGTCTCTGGCTTTTTGGATGGCTCTAAAAAATTCTTTAGCTGATATCCCTTATGGTGGAGCTAAAGGTGGAGTAATTATTGATCCCAAATCCCTTGATAAAAAAGAATTAGAAAGCATTAGCCGTTCTTATGTCCGAGCCTTTTCTGATTTTTTAGGACAAGATAAAGACATCCCAGCGCCTGATGTTTATACTAATAGCCAAGTTATGGCTTGGATGCTGGATGAGTTTGAAAAGATTAATGGCCGGCACGAACCAGGCATGATTACTGGTAAACCTCTTGAGCTTGGTGGCTTAGCCTTGCGAGGTGATGCTACTGCTCAAGGTGGCTATATTGTAATTAAAGAAATGGTGGCCGTGTTAGCTCCGGATAAAAAAGATTTAACCGTAGCTGTTCAAGGTTTTGGTAATGCGGGTTCTTTCATTGTGGAAAAACTAGCGCATGATGGTTTTAAAATAGTGGCCGTGTCTGATAGTAGTAGCGGCTTAAGAAACTATAATGGTTTGGATATTAACGCCGTTTCTAGATATAAAAATCAGACCGGTAAAGTTGCCGATAAAGAGCAGGGAGAAATTATTACTAATAGCGAACTTTTAGAAAGCGAAGTTGATATTTTAGTTTTAGCCGCACTTGAAAATCAAATCACTGCTGATAATGCTAGTCGCATTAAAGCTAAGATGATAGTTGAATTAGCTAACGGCCCGATTGATTATGATGCTGATAAGATTTTAGCGGGCCAGGGAATAATAATTATTCCCGATATCCTGGCTAATTCTGGTGGAGTGATTGTTAGCTACTTTGAGTGGGCACAGAATAAAACCGGACAAATATTAGATGAAGATTATTTGCGTAATCTTCTCGAAAAGAAAATGAAAACTAATTGGCAACGAGTTTATAATAAGCGCTCCGAGTTTGACCAAGCAGTGACTTATCGTGAAGCGGCCTATGTTTTAGCGATTGAGAAGATACTTAACGCAGCTCGGTTAAGAGGCAGACTTTAATTATTATAAAAATTTGAATAAATAAAAAACCACCGGTTGTCCGGTGGTTTTTTTGTATCTATCAACTAAGAGTTAGTTGCATTCAGCAGTAGCGGAATTAGCGGTTGTGCCTGTACCGAATCCAGGAGCTGGAGTGGCGGACGACATTTGTGTACTACACTCAGAGGGAGCGTTATTAAAGGCGCCGCATATTGCTGTCATTAAACTAGCAGAATCACGTCCGGACTGAATTTGTGCACCATTGATAACTAAGGTTGGGGAGCCTTGGACGCCATATTTAGTATTATCAGTTTTAAAAATATCAAAACCAGGGAAGCTTCCACTGTAGCCTACTTTATTTTGGAAATTTTCAGTAATTTTAAATTGTGAATCAGTTGTTTTTACGCAAGCATTTAATTTAGTCTGATTAATACCGGTAGTGGCTAAACAAGACTCAGAATCACCTCCTACTAAGAAACAATCAAGATATGGGAATAATTTATCATTTTGTTCTTTATTAATACAATATTGAGCTAATTGTTCGTTAAGTTCTTCTTCTCCATGCATGGCGTAATCAACAAATTTTAGTTGAAAATCAATTTTGTTCCCTAAAGCTTTAACGACGGGTAAAATACCTTTTTCAATTTGAGTACCGTAAGGGCAATGACTCATTACAAATAACTCAACCACCGGCTTGTCATTTTTTGGGGCTTCGGTGATAGGAGTAGCCGTGTCGCTGTTGGTAGCGTCAACCGCTCCTTCGTTTTGCATGTCGGCTACAATAAAAGCTTGAGGGAAAAATAAGTTGAAACCTTTATCAATATAAGAATCAACAGTGTTTTCTCCACCGATGTTAACTTTAAGCTTATATAAACCAAGTTCTTCAGTAATTTCTTCTATAGTTGCTTTTGACCCCTGAGCCATTAAATAAGTGTTAATAAATTCCTCAGTTTTTGTTTTAGCTTCTTCTAAGGACAGCTCTTTTCCGGCGGCTGACGGTTTCTTGAAAGTAGCATAGCCAATAATGGCTAGAATAAAGACCAAGATTATCGGTAGGACAATTTTGGTGAAGACAGAAGACTCTAGGAGTCTTTTAACAGTTTTCTTCATAGCTTTAAAAAATTATCTTATTATTTATTTTATAGCTGTTATTATACTAGAAACAATAGTCGTGGTCAAATAATTAGGCGCGAGGAAGATGGTTTTCCAAATTAGTTTCAAGCGGTAAAATAAAATCTTTTTTTTCTCCTGACAAATCTTTAAATGATAAATGATTAGCCATTAAAAATACGCGACCAAGATTTATTTTTGTATTTTTAACTTTAGTTTTTTTTGTGGCATATAAATCATCACCAGCCAAAGGGTGGCCGTAGGCAAACAGATGAACTCTGATTTGATGAGTACGACCGGTTTTTATTTTAACTTCTAAATAGGTATAATTAACGAATCTTTTTAAGACTTTAAAAGTGGTAATTGCTTCTCTTGATTTTGCTAGTCCTGCTATTGTGCCCTCATCTCTATTTTTTGGGTTTTTTCTTTCTGTTAGCTTAACCGAGCTTACCGGCATAGCGGCCATGCGATGTCCATCTTTAGCGCGTTTAATGGGAAAATTAATTTCTCCTTCATCTTGTAAAATTTTTCCGTGGGCCAGTGCGAGATATTGTTTGTTAATGTCTCTTTTTTGAAATTGTTTTTTTAGGCTAGAGAATGCTTCTTGGGTTTTAGCAATAACCATTAAGCCGCTAACCTCCTTATCTAAGCGGTGGACAATACCTGGTCTAACTGGATCATCTCCAATCTTTGTTATGTTTGGATATTTTTTAATTAATAAATCAGCTAATGTCTCCTCAATGATGCCAGGAGCACCATGGACGATAAGACCAGCTGGTTTATTAATGACCAGATAGTTCTCATCTTCAAATACGATTGGTGGAAAGCTTTTCTTCATAATGTTGTTAGTCAAATATTACCTGGTCCATATGTTTGGCTGCTGCTTGATTTTTTTGATAGGGCGCGCAGGTCTTTGAGTTTAATGCCTTTAAACACGAATAGCAATAGTAGATAGAAAATGGAAGCTAGGACAATAACTAATATTAAATGAAATATTGTTTTATCAGCTTTAATTGGTGAAAAATAAATTGCTGCCCCCATAGCCAATCCGGCGGTTAGTGATTTGCCGGTTGTTTTTAGGTTAGGCAAGAAGCGGCTATATTTAAAAACACAGTAAGCAGAAAATATGGCAATCAATAGTTCGCTATAGATAGTGACGGTAGCTGCTCCAAAATATGAAAATTTAGGAATAAGTATTAGATAAGCAACTAAAGAGCTAAAGCTAGTAAAGGCATAGAATCCTATTAATTTCTTTTGTTTATCTAAAGCAATCACGGCGTGAGAAAATATTGTTCCTAAAAAAATAGCGGCCACAGCAATAATTAATAAACTAAGGATCGGTCCTGAATCTTTAAAATCAGCGCCAGCAACCGCTACTATTACCGGTGTGGCTAGGAGTTGTCCGCCGATAATCAGCGGGATGGCAATAATAGCCATGAAATCAAAAGATTTTTGCATGACTTTTCCAAAATATTCCTTTTTGGACTCTATCCAGGCGGTTGTTAGAATCGGTAAAATTAAACCGGCAAACATAAAGGGCAGGGTGGTTAAAACATCAACAACTTTATAGGCTGCGCCATATAATCCAACTTCGGAGGAGCCTTTGAATAGAGAGAGAAAAATGATATCGGTGCGCAGATAAATTAAATTTAAGATAATAGTAATAGCTAACGGCCAAGAGCGGTGAAGAATATTTTTCCAAACAGCTTTTTCCCATCTTGGTTTCAAGGAGGTAAATTTTTTTGCCAAAAGGTAATGTAGGGCAAAACTAGATGCTCCTGAAAAAACAGTAGCAATTAAAATTCCATTTAACCCCCAGTTATATTGCCAGGCGGCGACTATAGCGATTATTAACACTATTCGGCTAAGTACTTCCGCTAACGCTGCTCTGTCCATGCTAAGCTTTTTTTGTAATAAACCGACAATAACTTGAATTAGGGCGGGAAAAATAAAATAGGGAGCCGTAATCAAGATGCCAAGCTTAACCGCTTGAGAGTAAGGTATGGCCACTAAGATTAGTGGCGCTAAGGCAAGAAAAATTAAAATAGAAACCAAACGAAAGCTAAATAAATTACCTAATATCTTTGCCTCCTCCTCTTTGTTCTTAATAGGACTAATCATTTGAACTGTGACCAAAGTTAATCCGAAATCAGCAATAACAGCAAAAATTGTTAGATAGGTTATGATGGTTGTATAATCTCCAAACCCCTCTTGTCCTAAGTAGCGCGTAATTAGAGCTAATGAAAAAAGACCCAGCACAGTGGAAACAATTTTTCCAATCATTTGGACTAGGGTGTTATGGGCGATTTTTCTGGATAAGCTCATTTTCTTGTGGTTAAGCAAAAACTCCTCTATAATAATAGTATCTCTTGTTAATTATATCATTATTATGAAAATAACTAAAAAACACATTATTGCGTTATTTTTTTCAGCAGCCTATTGTTTGCCAGCTGCCTTTTCCTATTTTCTAGCCACGCCTGTTCGTGCGGACGAAGCCTTGGTAAATGAACAAATTGGTTTTGAAGAGGTGCGGCCTATTTTTGGCGGGGATAAAGCTGAAGAGGACCCACGTTTATTGGTTGTTAGAATAATATCATTAGTACTTACGTTTATTGGCACAATTTTTTTCGCTTTAGCAATTTATGCTGGTTTTAAATATATGACAGCAGGCGGGAATGAAGATCAAGTTAAGGGCGCGCTGGCACTTTTAAGAAACGCAATTATTGGCTTTGTTATAGTTGCCTGCGCTTGGGCGATTTCACGGTTTAGTATTATTATGATTTATAAGGCTTCTCGGGATGCTGGTACAGATTATTTGCCTTATGGAATGTAGCCACTTTTTTGACAAAAAAATATCTATCTGCTATTATTGTCATTAGAAAGCTAGTTGTTTACCACAATTAGCTTTTCTCTTAAATAGCTAATTTTAAACTATGTCAGACATAAGCAATGCCATTAAGCAGCTCTGTGAAGAGAAAAATCTAGATTATAAGTCAGTTTTGTCAGCTATTGAGCTCGCTCTAGCCGCCGCTTATCGTAAAGATTACGGCGAAAGAAATCAAAACATTCGTGTTAAATTTGATCCAAACTTGGGGAGTTCGGAAATTTTTGATGTGAAGACAGTGGTAGATAACTTACCAGCCGAAGAAGAGGCAGAAATGTTGCGTAATCTTTATAATCCGGACCCCCAGGAATTAAAAAGAGAAGAGATTCGTCAAGAATTTCGCCCAGAAACTGTTGTTTCTCATGATGAGGATGAGGAGGGAAAAAAGAAATTTAATCCTAAGACCGATATTCAGTTGAAGGAGGCAATGATTTTAAAGCATGATGCACAGGTTGGCGATGAAATTGTAACTGATTTACCGATTCCTGAAAGTTATGGACGTATGGCCGCTCAAACAGCTAAACAAGTGATTATTCAAAAACTCAGAGAAATGGAGCGCGATATGATTTTTGGTGAATTTAAAAGTAAAGAAAAGGAAGTTGTTTCTGGCATTGTTCAACGTCGCGAGGGACGCTTTGTTTTTGTTGATTTGGGAAAGGCAATTGGTTTATTGCCAGCTGAAGAGCAAATTTATACTGAACGTTATAATATCAATGATCGCATCAAGGTGTTTATTAAAGAAGTACGCGAAGGCCATAAGGGTCCAGAAATTATTTTATCTCGCCGCAGTGAAGAAATTTTACGTAAAGTCTTTTATCTAGAAATTCCTGAAGTTGCTAACGGCACGGTAGAAATTAAGAGCGTAGCGCGCGAAGCTGGTTCCAGATCAAAGGTTGCTATTTATACAGAATCAGAAAATGTTGATCCAGTTGGTTCTTGTGTTGGACAACGCGGTTCTCGTATCCAAACCATTATTAGTGAACTAGGTGGAGAAAAAATTGATATTATTGAATATCATGAAGATCCAGAGAAATTTATCGCTAGTGCTTTAGCGCCAGCTAAAGTGGCCAGTATTGAACTAGATGAGGCTGAGCATAAAGCGACAGTTAAAGTTAGTTCTGATAAATTATCTTTAGCTATTGGTAAAAGTGGTCAAAATGTTCGCTTAGCTGCTAGATTAACTGGTTGGAAGATTGATATTGTTGAAGATGGTGTTGAAGGTGGGCAAAAGATTGTTGGTAGTGACGAAGAGGGAACCATTGACCAGCCAATTGAAATTGCCGAAGATAATTCTGAGGTTACTACGCCTGAAGTTTCAACAGAAAATCAAGAATAATTTTTTATAAACATTAATAACCGTATGATGACGACATTATTCATTTTGGGAGGAACAGTTGTGGCCATTGTTTATGGAGCAATTGTTATTGCTTCCATTCTTCGTTTACCAGCTGGTAACGAGAAGATGAAAGAAATTGCGGCTGCAATTCAAGCAGGCGCTAAAGCCTTTTTAAATCGCCAATATAAATCAGTGGCAATGGTAGCCGCTGTTTTATTCTTATTAATTGGCTTTATCCCAGCCTTAGGCTGGATGACAGCCATCGCTTTTTTAGCTGGCGCTGCTTTGTCAGCTTTAACCGGCTATATCGGCATGTTTGTTTCTGTTCGTGCCAATGTCAGAACAACCGAAGCTGCTCGTGGTGGTTTGCAAAAAGCGTTAACTGTTGCTGTTCGCGGCGGCAGTGTAACTGGTATGTTAGTAGTTGGTTTAGCTCTTTTAGGAACTGCTGGTTTTTATCTGTTAACTAATGATTTGCATGCTCTTATTGGTTTTGCTTTTGGTAGTTCCCTTATTTCAATTTTTGCTCGTTTAGGCGGTGGTATTTATACTAAAGCAGCCGATGTCGGTGCTGATTTAGTTGGCAAAGTAGAAGCTAGCATCCCGGAAGATGATCCTCGCAATCCAGCAGTTATTGCTGATAATGTTGGTGACAATGTTGGTGATTGCGCTGGCATGGCGGCTGACCTGTTTGAAACCTATGCGGTTACCTCAATTGCTGCGATGGTATTAGGTTCTTTAACCTTCATTGGTGATAAAAATATTATCATGTACCCATTGGTACTTGGGGCGGTTTCTATTATTACTTCTGTTATTAGTATTTTCTTTATTCGTTTAGGCAAGAAACAAAACATCATGAAAGCTTTGTATAAGGGCTTGATTGTGTCTGGTGTTTTATCGGCGATTGCTTTTTACCCCATTACTAAATATTTATTGGGAGCTGATAGTTTAAATATTTATTTGGCTGGTTTAATTGGTTTAGTTGTTACCGGTCTATTGGTAGTTATTACTGAGTACTATACTTCAACCAAATTTTCTCCAGTTAAGGGAATCGCGGAAGCTTCTAAGACTGGTCACGGTACTAACGTGATTGCCGGATTAGCAGTTTCTATGAAGTCCACTGCTTGGCCAGTGATTGTGATTGCGCTTGCTATTTTTGGCGCCTTCTCGCTAGCTGGTTTATATGGTATTGCAATTGCGGCTATGGCCATGCTTTCTATGGCTGGCATTATTGTCACCATTGATGCTTACGGTCCGATTACTGACAACGCTGGCGGCATTGCCGAAATGGCCGAGCTTGGCGATGATGTTCGTAATATCACTGACCCATTAGATGCAGTTGGCAACACTACTAAAGCAGTTACTAAAGGCTATGCTATTGGTTCTGCCGCGTTAGCTGCTCTTGTTTTGTTTGCTGACTTTACTTATAAGATTAAAGCTTCTGGCGGCAATGCTGAATTCTTAATTGATAATCCTTACGTTTTAATCGGTCTATTCCTTGGTGGTTTACTTCCATATTATTTTGGCGCACTAGCGATGAAAGCGGTTGGCAAAACTGCTGGTTCAGTAGTTGAAGATGTTCGCGCTCAGTTCAAGGAGAAGCCAGGAATCATGACTAATACTGAAAAACCAGACTATGGTCGCACCGTTGATATCGTTACTAAAGCTGCTATTAAGGAAATGATTGTTCCTGCTTTAATTCCAGTTGTCGTTCCAATTATTGTTGGTTTTGGTTTTAATATGATTAGACCAGGTGCCGGCATTGAAGCTTTGGGAGGATTATTAGTTGGCTCTATTGTTACCGGAATCTTCGTCGCTATTTCTATGACATCTGGTGGTGGCGCTTGGGACAATGCTAAGAAATATATTGAATCTGGTTTCTTCGGTGGCAAGGGCTCTGATGCTCATAAGGCCGCTGTTACTGGCGATACAGTTGGTGATCCTTACAAGGACACCGCTGGTCCAGCGATTAACCCGATGATTAAGGTTCTAAACATTGTTGCATTACTTATTGTCGGTTTACTGCTTTAACTGAAAATAAATTTAAGCAAAGAAAAAAGGCTCAAGTATTTTGCTTGAGCCTTTTTGGTTTACAGCTTTAGGTAATTTATTTGAACTCGTAAATTACCCCGAGTTTAAATAGAGCTTTTTCTTCCTCATACCAGCTATAACCAGCGCTGCCAAATAGTTTCCAATTTTCGGTAATTGGTTGTCGGTACTTGAAGTCAACTAATGGTCCCCAGGTACCATTAAAGTTCATTATAGCTGCTGTTGCTGAAAAATTTTTGTAAGCAATATCAATTGATTGCCAGAAAAAAAGATATTGCCAGTTAGCTAAATCAGCCTTACCGCCAAACTCTCCAGCCGATATTCCGGTCCAGGTTGTTGTGTTGATGGAAAAATCAGCTGTTTTAATTGGAGTCGTTACAGCCATTACCCCCAGGAGTGGCAGGTTGTAATAGAATTCAAAGCTCGGTCCAATGTTAAAGCGAGAACCAAAGCCTTTTAAATAAATGAAATACATATCCCTTTCTCCTAAGGAAGCATTTAAAATATCGTTTCCTTTTGTGAAATAGGCTTCAAAAAAGAGGCCATTTGAGAGAGGCCCCTCGCCACTAGAGAGGGACAGGGAGCTAAGTTTTAATTCATTTTTTTCTTGGGCAGTTGCCGGACAAGCGATTAATATCGCTATCACTAAATAGAAAAGAATCAGTTTTTTCATGATTTATTTTTTGTTTTAAGTTGTAAAATTACTAGAAAATCTAATAACTATATTACATTTTCTTCCATTTGTCAAGATTCATTGTATTTTTCTGGTTATTTTTAGCTAATTTTATTATGTTGATTTTTTTAAGGTTTTTGTTATAATAATTAAGCCGATAAGGCAATTCCAAGCGGCCAATAAGTCCGCTTATTAAATATTAGAGAAAATATGCAAGTAAATAAGAAAGATTTAGAAAAATCACAAGTAGAAATTACGGTTGAACTTACTCCAGAAGAATTTGCTCCTTATATTGAAAAAGGGGCACAAAAAGTTTCTGAACAAGTTAAGATTGAAGGTTTTCGCCCTGGCAAAGTTCCTTTTGAAATTTTAAAACAAAAAGTTGGCGAAATGGGCATCTTAGAAGAAGCCGCCCACATTGCTATTAAAAAGACAGTTGATGACGTTGTTGAAAAAGAAACTATGGGTCGTCAGCCAGTCGGACAGCCTAATGTTAGTATTACTAAATTAGCTCCAGGTAATCCTTTAGAATATAAAATTACCGTTGCGCTTTTACCAACCATTGCTTTAGGAAAGTATAAAGATTTAGGTCTTAAGGCAGAGGAGGCAAAAATTGAAGATAAAGAATTAGAAAGAGCTTTACGTGATTTACAAGAAATGCGTGCAAGCGAGAAATTAGTAGATAGAGAAGTTCGGGATGCTGACAAAGTTACGGCTGATGTTCACATGTTTTTAGATAAAGTTCCTTTGGAGGATGGACACCATCATGGCTTAGCTATTATTATGGGTAAGGATTATTTAGTTCCTGGTTTTGATAAAAAAATTCTTGGCATGAAAAAAGGTGAGACCAGAGAATTTTCTTTACCATATCCAGATGATTATCACCGTAAAGATTTAGCCGGCAAGATGGTTGAATTTAAAGTTGATGTTGAGGGAGTTTATGAAAGAGTTGTGCCAGAACTTAATGATGAATTCGCCGTTTCTTTCCGACTTAAAGATTTAGAAGATTTAAAAAAGAGTTTAACTGAAAGTTTACTTCACGAAAAGAAGCATAATGTTGAATTAAAGAACGAATCAGAAATGATTTCCAAAATCAGTGAAGATACAAAGTTTAGTGAATTTCCTGATGTAATTGTTGAGAGTGAAGCGAGAAACATTATGGCCGAGCTTGAACAATCCGTTGTTAGACAGGGAGGAAAATTTGCTGATTATTTACAGCATTTAAAAAAGACTAAAGAAGAATTGATGCTGGAAATGATGCCTAATGCGATTAAGAGAGTTAAGGCCGCTTTAATTATTAGAGAGATTGCGGTTTTAGAAAAGATTTTCCCGAGTGCTGACGATATTAATAAAAAGGTTGATGAGCTTAAAAATCAATATGCAAATAATGCTGATATTCTAAAGATGTTGGCTGAGCCAGAATACAAAACTTATTTGCAAAACATTTTGACTAATGAGCAAGTTATCGCCAAGTTAAAAGAATGGAATTATGCCAACGCTGGCAGTCAACAAAAAAGCTAATTTTGATTACGAACTCCTTGAAAAATATGAGGCTGGTTTGATATTGTCTGGACAGGAAGTAAAATCTGTTAGAGCAGGACATGCTAGTTTAAAAGGAAGTTTTATTAGCCCGCGTACTAATAATGGAAAAACAGAGCTGTATCTTCTTGGTTGTCAGATACCTTCCTATAAGCAAGCCGGACCGTTGCCGGAGTATAATAGTCGTCAGGAAAGAAAGTTATTATTAAGAAGAAAAGAGATATCTAGGCTTTTAGGCAAGAAACAAGAGGAGGGCTTGACACTAGTCCCGCTCAAAATATATACTAATCATAGCTTTTTAAAGCTTGAGTTTGCTGTTGCTAGAGGAAAGAAGAAATATGACAAACGCGAAGCAATTAAGAAGCGAGATATTGAAAGAAATCTGCGCTCGTTAACAAAGCGAAGATAGGAAAATCCTGTAGGGGATGACAGGTCTCGACAGTTGGATTTTTTCCTTGGCATTCAGAGCGTGCTTAGCTATCACGGTAAACTAGCTAAAAAACACAAATGTCAAAAAGACATCAGCATTTACTTGGGCTATCCCAAGTTATGCGCCAGTTTTAGCTTAAAATAGCTAAAGCCATCGGAGTAGTGGTGAGGCTCCATAGCCTCTGCCCGGTGTTATAAAAATGGAGATAGGCATATACTTTTGTTTCCGGGGTATAGCTGAAACAAATAGGAGAATCGCTTGAGTTGCTTTTCGTCCGGTTTATGATGACTCAAGTTAAACAAAACAAATCGGGCTAACTTTGTAAATGTGCCAAAGAAAACCGATTGGACATGGGTTCAAATCCCATCATCTCCACATTTGGCAGACGTCTTAGAGGTATTTCCATTCGTCTACCTTTATGATACAGTATAATCATGAAGACAAGAAAATGGACCGAACAACAATTAAGAGGCGCTGTTGAAGATTCCTTAAGCATTAGACAGGTGCTTAAGAGGTTGAAGTTAAAAGAAGCTGGTGGAAACTATAGCCAGATTAAAAAATATCTTGTGGAATACAAGATAGATTTTGCTCATTTTCATGGTCAAAATTGGAATAAGGGTAAAACGGGATTAGGTGTAAACAGAATAGAATTAAACGAGATATTAACGATTAAAAGTAATTTTCAAAGTCATAAATTAAAAAAAAGACTTTTTGCGGTAGGTCTAAAATTTCCAAAGTGTGAAATTTGTGGCTGGAATGAAAAATCAGCAGACGGCAGAATTCCAGTGGAACTTGATCATATAAATGGCGACCATCGAGATAATAGATTAGATAATATTAGAATTTTGTGTCCAAATTGTCACAGTTTGCAACCAACGCATAGAGGTAGAAATATAAAGCAGGTAAAATCATGATGGTCCAGTGGTGGAACTGGTATACACGCAGCACTTAAAATGCTGTGCCCAAAAGGTATGTGGGTTCGATTCCCACCTGGACCACGTAGAAGAAAACATTGCGGGTATCGTATAGTGGTTATTATGCGACCTTGCCAAGGTCGAGAGACGGGTTCGATTCCCGTTACCCGCTCAAGCTACAGAAGCAGGCAGAGATGCCTGTTTTTGTTTTGCTTATTTTAGCCATTTATTAAAATATGTTATAATTAATATATAAATACAAAAATATGCTTATTAAATGGAATGAAATTAATTCAGTAAACGTCAAAGAAATAGATGAGCAGCACAAAAAGCTTGTTGATATTATTAATGAGTTTTTTTCTATTGATGAAAAAGATCAGGGGCAATTAATTGTAATTTTGGATAAACTATCTGATTACGCTAATTACCATCTTAATTTTGAAGAAAAATATTTTGCAGAGCTAGCTTATGATAAATCCGATGAACATGTTGAATCGCACAATGCTTATCGTAAACGCATTAATGGTCTACAAGAAAATTTGCAGGATGCTACTGGCGAAAATATTAAAAAGACAATTGATGAGTTAAGCAATTTTTTAAGAGACTGGTGGATTAATCATATTAATAAAGTGGATCATCAGTATTCCGAATGGTTTAATAGTAAGGGGGTATACTAAATTATTGTTAATTTATGAAATACGAATCACCGCGCCAATTTTTTCGCGACATGAATAAAAATCCAGATATGTACCCACCTGATTACGAAGAGAGGGCAAAGATTGCTGAAATGCTGAAGGAAGATGAAGCAGAAAAGGCAAAACAAAAAGAGATAAAAAATGAGCAGCCTGAACTTGAGAAAAATTTAGAACTTAAAACACCTACCGGTATCGCTTTTTTAAATTCCGTCAATCTTATTCTTGATGCTCAGGGTCCAGATGAAAAAACTGATCCGCAGGAAGCAGAAATTTTTTCTAAGCGAAAAGAAATGGCACTTGATTATCTTTCCAGAACGTTAGAAGATGCAAAAAATTATTTGTCTCAAGTCAGTTATTTGCAGCTCACTAAAATGTCCAGCTACGAAGATGTCTCTAAATATCAAGAAGCGGTTAGCAGCGGAGATTCTTTGCGCCGCAGCTTTCATAATAAATTAATTTCCGATATTAAGATTGCCATGAAACTGATTAATCTTAATTTTAATAGCGATTTTCCAATGGAGATGCGTTTGCAGGCAGAATTTTTAATGCCAGAAAGAAAAGGAATTAGTCGTGATGATTTGCAAAAGAAAATTAGTCAACAGAAATATTATAAATTTCCTTTCCCGGCCGGAGGGTTTATAGATTTTAGTCGCGCCTCCAAGGACCCACAAGGGGAGCGTGAACATATTGCTTCTTGGGCTTTAAAAATTTATGGCGATTTATCTGCTTTAAGTAACGGTGTTAAGAAAGCGTTGAAAAATAAAAAACCCCTGCTTTAATAAACAGGGGCTGGTCTTTCTTTTTTTAATTTTTTTTCACTCCAGGATTTTTATTTCCTGGTTTATAAACCTTATTGTCAGGACGGATGCAAATGAGCAGAGGTCAATATTGCTTAGACCAGCTAGCTCATTTTTTTGTGCCTGCTCCAATGAGCTGGAATTAATTGTTTTTCGGAAATTTTTTATTTCCGCTTCAATTTTTTCTATCCCAACTTTTTTCTGGAAAAGATCAGCCGAATTAAACTCAAACTGAGCATTGGCTAATCCATTAGCGGCGGCGATTATTTCCTTCATCGTCGCCGCTTGCGCGATGAGGTGATTAATCATGTTCATGATTTAAATTTTTGGTTGTATTGGTTTGTAAAAAAACTATTTTTGGTTTTGGTGCTGCCCAGATTTGAAATAACTCAAATCTAAGGGGAAAATTTTTCTCCCATTTTAGCTTAAATATTATATCACTTATTTATATAATTGTCAATACTAAGATAAAAGCGCCAGGTTTTCTGACGCTTTTTTCTAATTTTAGCATTTTTTTGCTTTTTCAGGTAACTGTTTTTTGAGCAAACCTTCGCTTTATCCCGCCGGCAATTTCAATTGCCTTTTCCGCGGCCAGACCAATATAATTAGCCGGTCTTTGAAATAAATCCTTTACTTCTTCTGGGATTTTGGCAATCACTTCTTTAAGCTCTTCATCTTCGCCTTCTGATTCAAGCAAAGCTTGGTAGAGACTGATGCCAGTTTTTTTGGCGCGACCAACTAATTTATGGTTGACCAAATGATGGGCATCTTTTTCGTACCCAGCCATTTGTAGGGCGAGGTACAGAGGTTCGGCGATAGTTAATTCAGCGCTTTTTTTCAGATTTTGAAAGCAAGCCTTTTCATCAACCGTAATGTTAGAAAGAAATGTTCCACCATGACCATCAGAGCGCAGCAAGGTATTTAATTGTTGTGTTAGGTTTACAATAATAATCGGAAAATCGCGAGAGACACAGCTACCAACTAAATCACGTTGGTGTTCACTAATTAAAGTGTCCAATACTTTGCCGAATTCATTTTTGGTGCGCAGCCACATTCCTTCAAGATTTTCAAAATTGATAGGATTGCGCTTGTGGGCCATAGTTGACGAGCCAACCTGGTTAGAAGAAAAAGCTTCGGCAACTTCGCCAATTTCTGAACGCATTAAATTTCTACAGTCTCTTCCTAATTGTCCAAGCGAGGCCGACATCATCGTGGCAGAGAATAAAAAATAACCAAGTGGCTCAGGTGGTAAAATTTGCGTACTGATTGGCGCTGGCTTAAGGCCAAGTTTTTTCAAGACAGTTTTTTCAAAATCCTGGTCTTGTGTAGGATTTGAAATCCCTAAACCTACTTGGGCATTATAAGCGCCGACTGCTCCAGAAATTTTCCCAACCAAACCCATTGCGTATCTTTCCATCTCTTCATGGTTATAAAGAATTCGCTGGGCCAAAGTTGCCAGCCAGAAGCCGACGGTAATTGGTAAGGCATGTTGACCATGTGTCCTGCCGATTTGCACCAGACATGACGTTTCCTCAATCTTTTCGGCAAGTTCAACTAAAACCATTTCTATTTTTGGTTTTATTGTTAAGAAGGCACGACTGAATTGTAAAGCGCGAGCAGTATCAATTACATCATAGCTGGTAAGTGGTATGTGTACCCACTTTCCCAATTCTGGTCCAAATACTTTTTGCATTATTTGTACCAGAGCGCGGACATCATGCTTAGTAACGGCTCTTTCCCATTCGTCAACTTGCGAGGTGGTTATTTTATCCAAAGCCATGATTGTCTCAAAGTCCATCTGGTCATAATCGCTTTTAGGGATAACCCCAAACTCGTATAGAGTTTCTAAGGCGGCCATCTCAACTTCAATATACGCTCGGTAAAGGTAGTCATAGCCAAATATATTAACTAATTCTTTTGGCTGATAGCGCGGATTTCCTGGTAGGCTTAAATTTAAACCCCTATCCGATTCTTTTTTTTCTTCCATTTCTATTTATTTTTTAGGTGAATAATTTTTTAAAGTACTTCAAGGTATATTAAGGATTTTTGGCTAAAGAGTCAATAGAAGCGTTTTATAGGGTCTATAGTTGACATTTAGCAGAAAAGACTATAAAATAACAATACAAATTTAATACCCGCCAGTAACAAATTCCTTGGATTTTAAGCTAAATACTTAAAATGGCGGCCAGGGAGCTCCTATTTTTTGGGGTTAAGCCAGCTTTTTTTATTGGAAAAAGCAAGCTATTTTATGGAAAATAATAACATGCAAGACGTCGATTTTGGGCAGTTGCTTGAAAAGGACGAAATTAAAATTCCTCAAGTTGGTGACATTATTAAGTCAACCGTTGTTTCTGCTTCTAAGGCGGAAGTAAAACTAGATGTTAATGGTATTTTAATGGGCGTGGTTCGTGGTCCAGAACTTTATAATGAAGTTCCAGAATATTCTGAATTAAAACCAGGCGATGAAGTGGAGGCTGCTGTCGTTGATGAGGAAAATGAAAATGGTGAATTAGAACTCTCCTTTCGTTTAGTTGGTCAAGAAAAAGCCTGGAAGACTCTGCGCCAAGCTTTTAAGGACAAAACTACTGTTAAGGTTAAAGTTGTTGATGCTAATAAAGGAGGCCTTTTAAGCCGCTACTGTCAGATTGATGGTTTCTTGCCAGTTTCACAGTTAGCTCCAGAAAATTATCCAAGAATTTCTGGTGGTGATAAGAGCAGAATCTTGGAAAAATTAAAGTCCTTTGTTGGTCAAGAGTTGGAAGTTACGGTTATGACTTTAAACGAAGAGGATAATAAAATTATTTTCAGCGAAAAAGATGTTTGGAATAAGCGTCAGAAACCAGCTCTAGATCGATATTCTATCGGCATGGAAGTTGAAGGCAGAATTACGGCTATCACTAATTTCGGCGTCTTTGTTTCTTTCGGCGAAGGCATTGAAGGCTTAATCCATATTTCTGAACTTGCTTGGCAGAGAATCGATTCTCCAAGTGAGATGTATAAGGTTGGTGATGCTATTAAGGCAGAAATTATTTCCATTGATGGCGCTAAGGTATTCTTAAGTGCTAAGAAATTATTGAAAGACCCGTGGTTAGAAGCTAGTGCTAAATATCAAGTTGGCCAGGTTGTTCCTGGTACAATTTTAAAGGTTAATCCTTTTGGTTTATTCATTAAACTTGATGAAGAAATCCACGGTCTAGCCCATATTAGTCAGTTAAATATCAGTCCTAAAGAAAAGATTACTGACTTATACAAAGCTGATGAAGTTAAGAATTTTGAAATTGTTAGCATCTCTCCATCTGAGCATCGCTTAGGTTTAAAGTTAGAATCTGGTCGCAAGACTGGTAAAAAAACTGACAAAACCGAAGAGATTGTTAGTGAAGAAGTTGCTGCCCCTGAAGATAAGGCGGAAGTAGCTGAAGTTACTGAGGAAAAAGCTGAATAACAAGATTGTTATTAAAAATAAAGATTCCTCATTTTTGAGGAATTTTTATTTATCTGGGGATAATTGCCAAAAGCCTAATCTACGCCTATAATTAAGATAATCATTAAGAAATTAAGAATTAAAAGACATGAAGACTTTACTCAAGAATTTTTTACTAGTTTTAGGACTTTTTTTGATAGTCGCGGCTATTTTTAGCGCTTTTTCTGAAAATGTGGCCAAGAGTTCTGAGGTTGGTATTGAAACTTTAGTTAAGCGTATTAATCAAGAAGAAGTTCAAGAAATAACTGTAAGCGGCGATCGTATCAAAGCTACATTAAAAGACGGTCAAATTGAAACTATTCGCAAAGAGCCAATGGAATCATTTTCTGCTTTACTTGATAATTTTCAGGTTGACCCAGCCAAATCTACTAATATTAAGATTAATATTGAAGATGAAAGCGGTTGGGATTATTTTCTAGCTAACATCTTGCCTTTTCTCTTGCCATTTATTTTAATTGCCGCCTTTTTCCTGTTTATGATGCGAGGTATTCAGGGTTCTAATTCGCGAGCAATGAGCTTTGGCCAGTCAACCGCGAAAGATTTTAAACCGGACGCTAAACGGAAAACTATGTTTAAGGATGTAGCTGGGGCCAAAGAGGCTAAAGAAGAATTAAGAGAGATTGTTGAATTTTTACGGTTTCCTAAAAAATTCCATGACCTAGGAGCAAAAATACCACGTGGGGTTTTATTACTTGGCGCTCCTGGTACTGGAAAAACATTATTAGCTCGTTCTGTCGCAGGTGAAGCGGGTGTGCCATTTTTTCATATGTCTGGCTCTGAGTTTGTAGAAATGTTTGTTGGTGTTGGCGCTTCACGTGTTCGCTCGTTATTTGAAAAAGCGAAGAAGAGCGCACCTTGCATTGTTTTTATTGATGAAATTGATGCGGTTGGCCGTCGTCGTGGCGCCGGTTTAGGTGGTAGTCATGATGAAAGAGAACAAACCTTAAATCAGATTTTAGTTGAAATGGACGGCTTTGAGCCAACCCAGAATATTATTGTAATCGCCGCTACTAATCGTCCCGATGTACTTGATCCCGCCTTGCTTCGTCCGGGAAGATTTGATCGCCGGGTGATGATTGATTTGCCTGACTTAAAAGATAGAGAAGAAATTTTGAAAGTTCATGTTAAGCAGAAGCCACTAGGGTCATCAGTTGATTTGAAAAAAATTGCTGAACGCACTTCTGGTTTTTCTGGGGCTGACCTTGCTAATATTCTTAATGAAGCTGCGATTTTAGCTGCTCGTAAAAATAGCAAGGAAATTACTAATGATGATTTGTTTGAAGCGATTGAAAAAGTTATGATTGGCCCAGAAAGAAAGAGCAGGGTGATTAACGATAAAGAGAAAAAAATTACTGCTTATCACGAAGCTGGCCATGCGCTAGTTGCTCACTTTCTGCCAGAAGCTGACCCTGTTCATAAAGTTTCTATTATTTCCCGTGGTTCAGCGGGCGGCTATACTCTAAAAGCGCCGCTAGAAGATAGGCACATGCATTCTAAATCAGAGTTTATTTCTGAAATCGCCGTGCTTTTAGCTGGTCATGTTGTAGAGAAATCTATTTTTGGTGAAGTAACGACTGGGGCTACTTCCGATTTACGCCGTGCTACTTCCTTGGCCCGAAGCTTGGTAACTGATTATGGTATGAGTGATCATCTTGGTCCACGTACTTATGGTGAAAAAGAAGAAATGATTTTTTTGGGAAGAGAGATTCATGAGCAGCGCGATTATAGTGAAAAGATTGCTGAGAAAATTGATGAAGAAATCACAAGCTTTATTAAGCAGGGCATAGATAAGGCAGAAAAAATTATTAAGGATGAGAGTGATCGCTTAGAAAAAATTGTTGCCGCCTTGTTAGAGAAAGAAACTTTAGAAAAAGATGCCTTTGAGGCGATTGTCGGACCTAAACCAAGGCTGGTTTAACATTGACTAATACTGGAGTTGCGTTATACTAAAATTGTAAATAATAAAATTAATATGGCTAATCCAAAGAAAAAGAAAACTCATAGTAAGACCCATCAAGGCCGTGCCCATTTGGCTCTTAAGAAAGTAACTTTAAAGAAGTGTTCGAAGTGCGGCGAGATGAGAAAGCCCCATACTGTTTGTGCTATTTGTGGCACTTATAAAGGAAAAACAACCATTAAGGCTAAGGCTGTTCCTAAGGCGACTAAGAAAAAATAAATTATGTCCAATAGGCATTTAGCCAGAACTATTGCTTTGCAAACACTATTCGCTTGGGATTTTAATGGCTGCAAGAATGAAGGGTTGGAAAATCTAATTGTTGATAATTTTAACAACTTTGCACCCCAATTTGATGATAGTGGTTTTGTGCGTACTTTAGTTTTTGGCGTTGCTGAAAAATTAAAAGAGATTGATCAGCATATTATTAAATACGCAACTGAATGGCCGCTTGATCAGATTACTGGCATTGATCGTAACATTTTACGTTTAGGTATTTATGAACTTTTATTTACGGAAATACCGCCGCGTGTTGCTATTAATGAATCTATTGAAATTGCTAAAAGTTTCGGCGGCGATTCTTCTGGTAAATTTATTAACGGCGTATTAGGCGCCCTTTATGCTGATGAGCCGGGAATCCAGCAGCGAGATAATAAAGAAGAGGTTGAAGTAAAAGATCAGCCGATTGAAAACCAAGAGGCGCCTAGCAGTTAGGCCCTTTTGTATTTTTATGGAAGCAAATAATTTAGAAAAATTACAGAACAATCTTAAGGTTAAATTTAAAGATAAGGATTTAATTCGCCAGGCGATGGTGCATCGTTCTTATTTAAATGAACATCCTGATTTTCATGTTGGTCATAATGAGCGCTTAGAATTTTTAGGCGACGCCGTTTTAGAAATTGTTGTAACTGAGCATTTATTTTTAAGTTTTACCGATGTTCCTGAAGGTGATTTAACTAATTGGCGCGCCTCACTTGTAAACGCTAAAATGCTTTATGAAATTGCCCAAGAATTAAAAATTGAAGATTATTTATATTTATCAAAAGGTGAAGCTAGAGATAAGAATAAAAAATCTCGCCAATTTATTTTAGCTAATGCCATTGAAGCGATTATTGGCGCTATTTATTTAGATCAAGGCATGGCAGCGGCCAAGAAGTTTATTATAAAAAATATTATTTGTAAGTTAGATGGCATTCTAGAAAATCGTCTTTATCTAGATCCTAAATCTCGTTTTCAAGAAAAAGCGCAAGAAGAAAAAGGCATCACGCCACGTTATCAGATTTTAGAAGAATCTGGGCCAGATCATGCCAAAATTTTTCAAGTTGGTTTATATTTAGGCGATGATTTAGTGGCAACTGGCAGCGGTTTGTCAAAACAAGAGGCTCAAGTTGAAGCAGCGGCTAAAGGAATAAAGAAAATGGGCTGGTAATTAGTGGTTGTTAAATTTTAAATTAAAAAAGACTTATATAAAATAACTATGGACGCTAAAAATATTCTTAAACTAGCCGCCCAGAAAAATGCTTCTGACGTCCATTTAATTTTTGGTCAGCCGCCAATTTTTAGAATTGATGGCGAATTATTTGATGCTAATCAGATTGTTGGTGCTGGTAGTTTTCCGGTTTTTAGTAAAGATGATTTAGAAAATTTTGTTGCTAGTCTTTTAGATAAAGTGCTTCTGCAGAGATTTATTGATAAACGAGATTTAGATTTCGGTTGTCAAGTAGAAAATTTTCGTTTTCGAGTTAACTTTTCTTTTGAAAAGGGAAACATGAAGATAGTTGCTCGCATTATTCGTGATGAAGAGCAGACACTAGAAGGATTAGGATTACCCCCAATAGTAGAAAAAATATTAGAAGCCCGTCAGGGTCTTATTTTAGTTACCGGTCCGACTGGTTGTGGTAAGTCAACAACTTTAGCTGCCATGATTAATCACATCAATTCGACTAAGAGTGTTAATATTATTACTCTGGAAGATCCAATGGAATATATTTTTAAACCGAATATGAGCATTATTTCCCAGCGTCAACTGGGAAGTGATATGAATAGTTTTGCGAGTGGTTTAAAACATATTTTACGCCAAGACCCTAATGTTATTATGTTGGGAGAAATGCGTGATTTAGAAACTATTTCTACTGCCTTAACTATAGCCGAGACCGGACATTTAGTTCTAGCAACCCTTCATACTTATAGCGCCGCTCAAACGATTGATCGTATTATTGATATTTTTCCTCCGTTTCAGCAGAATCAGGTAAAATCACAATTATCCATGGTTCTATCAGCGGTTATTTCTCAGAGGTTATTACCTAAAAAAGGTGGTGGTCGAGTTGCTGCTCGGGAAATTTTAATTAATAATTCTGCAGTTGCGAATCTTATTCGCGAAGGGAAAATTGCCCAAGTAAAAAGTGTTCTAGAGACTGGAACAATCGCGGGGATGATAACCTTGGATAAGAGTTTGCGCCACCTTTATGAATCAGGAGTTATCACTAAAAAAGATGCAATCAGCCACATGGAAGATGCTCGTGATTTAGAGGAATAATAGGTTAATTTCTACTTATTATTAATTGTCGTTTTGTCCTCTTGACATTATTTTTAAAACGGCTATAATTAGTATCAGTTTTTAACAGGGTCATT
>CAZZBQ010000002.1:23180-49346 GCA_964652745.1 uncultured Gammaproteobacteria bacterium | reverse complement strand
ATTGCGCCGATTGAAAATCCAACCTTTGTGATGTTAGTTAAGATTGACAAGCCGCAAGGCGTGCAATACGCTGAAGGTTCGGCCGTGCCACTTTGGCGGGATATTGCTGAGTTTATTCTTAATTATTATGCTGTTCCTAAGACTAGGAAATAGTAGTATGAAAAAAATATTACAGTTTAAATTAAAGATGTTCGCTCGGTTGATTTTGAGAAAATATCATCCAAAAGTTATTGGTGTTACTGGATCCATTGGTAAGACTACTGCCCGGGAAGCAATTTTTCACGTCTTGTCTAAGAAGTTCTTGGTTAGGACTAGTTTTAAAAATTATAATAATGAAGTTGGGTTACCACTAGTTATTATTGGCTCCGAGTCACCAGGCAAGAATCTGTTCGGCTGGGTTCTTATATTTTTTAAAGTAATTCGTTTACTAGTTTGGCGGGATAAAAATTATCCGAGTATTTTAGTTTTAGAAATGGGGGTTGACCGTCCGGGTGATATGGATTATTTAGTATCTATCGCTCAGCCGCAAGTTGGAGTTATCACAGCGGTTAGTTTTTCCCACTTAGAATATTTCGGTAGTTTAAATAATATTAAGAAAGAGAAGCAACGACTAGTAGAAAGCCTTGACAATGACGGATTGGCAATTTTAAATTATGACAGTGAACCGGTTAAAGAAATTTCTGTGCTTAGCCAGGCGAAGATAATTAGTTACGGTATTAAAGCAGAAGCTGATTTAAAGGCTCAAGATATTACATATAATTTTGTTCGTGGCCATTATGAGCTTTCTGGAATACATTTTAAATTAAGTTATCAAGGTGCTATTGTTCCTGTGTTTATGAAAAATGTGATGTCTGAGCCAGCTATTTATGCTGCTTTAGCAGCCGCTGCCGCTGGTTTAGGAGAAGGGCTTCACTTAGTGGAAATTGCCGCCGCTCTGGCTAACTTTGTGCCACCACATGGCCGCATGAATCCTTTACCAGGCATTAAGCACTCCTTTCTAATTGACGATACTTATAATTCTTCTCCCGAGGCCGCCTTGTCAGCTGTTAAGATATTGTCTAAAGTAAGTATAGATTTGTCAGCCCAGAAATATGCGGTGATGGGTGATATGTTAGAAATTGGTTCTTATACCGAAGAAGGACATCGTCAAGTTGGACGCGCTATTTTTGAGAGTGGCATTGATATTTTAGTTGCTGTTGGGGAAAGGGCGCGTGATTTTATTCGCGGCGCTAAGGAAGCTGGCATGGAAGATGAACAGATTTTTTATTTTGATAAGCCACTAGAGGCGGGAAGATTTTTACAAAACAGAATTAAAGAAGGCGATGTTTTATTAGTTAAGGGCTCGCAAGGGGCGCGCATGGAAAAGATTGTTAAAGAGTTAATGGCTGAACCGGATAAAGCAGCCGAGTTATTGGTGCGCCAGGGTTCTAAGTGGCAAGAATAAATACGATTATGAAAATAGTTATTTTAGGCGGAAAAGGGAACCTGGGTTCCCAATTGTCAGAAGAATTATCCCTGGACCACCAGGTATTTTCTTTTGATAGAAATGATTTTGATGTGCTTGATCAAATTGCTTTAAAGCAAGTTTTAGTAGAATCATCTCCTGAAGTGATTATTAATTGTGTTGCTTTTAATGCGGTTGACCGCTGTGAAGATAAAGAGGGTTATCAAGATGCTCTAGCGCTTAATCGTGATTTACCTGGACGTTTAGCTGATTTAGCCCTAGAGTTGGATGCTATATTAGTTCATTATTCTACTGATTATGTATTTAGCGGTCTAGAAACGAAGCGAGAATTTTCTGAGGACGATACGCCTAATCCAATAAATAAATATGGTGAAAGTAAATTTTTAGGAGAGATTGAAATTCAGCGCCGTGAGGCTAAGGGTTTGCGCTACTATATTATTAGAACCTCTAAGTTATTTGGCCCCAAGGGAGGAAGCCCAGAAGCTAAACCTAGTTTTTTTGATATCATGTTACGACTCTCAGCTGAAAAAAACGAGGTAACGGTTGTTAATGAGGAATTAAGCTGTTTTACTTACACCCCTGATTTAGCGGCGGCTAGTGCTAGACTAATTGTCGCTCGTCCGTCTGAAGGAATTTATCATCTAGTTAACGAAGGAGCAGTTACTTGGTATGATGGCGCGTGTGAACTTTTTCATTTAGCCAAGAAAGAAGTAGTAATTCGTTCTATTAGAAGTGAAAACTTAGCTAGAGCGGCGCGTCGCCCCAAGTTTTCTGTCCTTAAAAATAATAAATTGAAAAAGATGCGCCCATATCAAGAGGCGCTAAAAGAATATTTACGAATTATATGAGAGGAATAATATTATCAGGCGGTAGCGGCACTAGATTGCGTCCGCTTACTAAAATAACTAGTAAACAATTGTTGCCGATTTATAATCGGCCAATGATTTATTATCCGCTTAATACTCTTATTAAAGCGGGTATTAAAGAAATATTGATTATCGTTGCCCCAGAAAGAGCGGGGGACTATTTAAATCTGCTTGGCTCAGGCAAGGAATTTGGCGTGAAGTTTACTTATGAAATTCAAGATAAGCCCGAGGGGCTAGCCCAGGCTTTTATTATTGGTGAGAACTTTATTGATAATGAAGATGTGGCGATGATTCTTGGTGATAATATTTTTGAGGATGACTTTTCTGAAGAAATTAAAAATTTTAAAGGCGGGGCAAAAATTTTTGCCAAGCAAGTTTCGGACCCGGAGAGATTTGGCGTTGTTAAATTTGGTGCTGATATGAAGGCGGAAAAAATTATTGAGAAACCAATAGAATTTTTAAGTAATTATGCGGTCACTGGTCTTTATGTTTATGATAAGCGCGTTGTACAAATAGTGAAAAATATGAAACCAAGCGCGCGCGGGGAATTAGAAATAACCGATGTTAATAATTGGTATTTAGAGAAAGGCGAATTGTCGGTTGCGATGGTTGAGGGTGAATGGCTAGATGCTGGCACTTTTGAGAGTTTACTTAAGGCGCAAAGTTTTGCTAAAGAAAAATTAGACGGCAAGATGTTGATATAAAAAAACAGGACCGGAGAGTTCGGTCCTGTGCTTGTTGCTTTGTTACGAAAAAGATCTCACTGGCATTGAGCGACGTATAGTCACATTGTCAGTAATGCCGTTTTCGGCATTAAATCTGACATAGAAGCTGGCACCGTCTTTGAATTCTCGGTGATTTACCTCTACGTTTGTGCACTGCTTTTCTTTTTCAAGAAAAGTGATTATCGCTGTTTTAACTGCCTGGCAGTTTGCTACCGGGCTTTCTTTCCTGATGTGATTACGGAGATCATTCATAATCACATCGCTTGACTGATGAGAGATTGCTTTGTCCATGTTTAAAATTTTTTTAAAGAAAACATGAAGATATGTTATGATAATAATCAACTTTTGTCAATATGAAGTTAGTTGTTGGTTTTATTACCTATAATGAGAGCAGCGCCAAATATTTGGATTATTTTTTGCCGAGCTTACAAAAGGCTTTGGCTTTTTTAGATATATCAGAAGTAGCTGTTTTCGCCTTTGATAATAGTAGCCAAGATTATAATCAGAATCGCTTAATAATTGAATTATTTAACCATCGCCAGGGTGGAAAAATTGAATATTTTACTAAAGGAGAAAATCTTGGTTTTAGCCAGGCTTATAATTATTTAATAGACACAGCCATTAAAAAGGGTGCAGAATACTTTTTGGTAATAAATCCGGATATTATTTTAGAAGAAGATGCTATTGAAAAATTAGTAATTGCTTTGGATAAAGACAAGAAATTGGGGTCAGTTGCGCCGAAAATTTTACGTTGGGACTTTGCAAATAACCAGAAAACTAGGCAAATTGATTCTTGCGGCGTTGTTTTGCGTCGGGGCTTAAAATTTAGCGATTTAGGACAAGGAGAAATTGACTCGGGGCAGTATAATCAAGCTAGTATTTTGGGACCATCGGGGGCTACCGGTCTTTATCGCGTTAGTGCCTTAAAGAAGGTTAAGGATGATTTTGGTTATTTTGATAAGAGGTTTTTCATGTATAAAGAGGATTGTGATTTAGCCTATCGTCTAAAAGCGTCAGGATTTGAGTCAAAATTGATAGCTGAGGCTGAAATTTTTCACGACAGAACAGCCGGGTTTTATGGACGGGGGATAGTATCTTTTTTAAAAAATAGACGGGCTATGAGCAAGCAAATCAGGGCCTGGTCATTCAGGAATCAATCTTTGATTTTCGTCAAACATTACCGCAAAGAAGCCTTAATAAGTCAATTTTTGGTTATTAAAAATGTTCTTTCTATGTTATTTTTTTCTCTTATATTAGAACAATTTAACTTAAAAAATTATAATTGGCTTCGTAAACAAATTAAGCCTTGACTAATATAAATTATTGTGATAGTATATAAAAAGCTCTAATAAGAGCGAATGTCTAATTAGTTGAATAAGAGCTTATTTTTTTATATGGAAAACATCTTGGAAACAATCATTAAAGAACAAAAAACCGAGGAGATGTCTCGTCTTGATGCTATTAAGATTTCTGATGACCTCTTTTCTGAATTGATGGACAGGGAAAAGGATATCCTGGTTCGTCGTTTTGGCTTAAAAGGAGGTAAGGGTGAAACTTTAGAAAAGATTGGTGGTCTTCATAAGCTAACTAGAGAAAGAGTTAGACAGATTGAGGCGGCTAGTATTCGCAAAATCAAAAAATTAGACACCCTAGAACAATATATTAGCGGTCTTAAGAGCACCGTATATAATCTTTTAGAACAACATGGTGGCTTAATTAGACGCGATTATTTACTTGATATTTTAACAGTCATTGCCCTAGAGATTAATACGGAGAATTCTGGTAAATTAGAAGACGAAGCTTTACGCTCGTCTTATCGCAATCATTTTAATTTTTTGATTTCCAAATTAATGGGTGAAGAATTGGAATTGGTTAGTGGTAATGACAAGTTCACTCCTTCATTTAAATTAAAATCTAGCGAGGTTTCTCATTTAGAAGAATTAGCTGATAGTCTCTTGGAGAAAGTTGAAGGTTTGAAGAAGACCATGAAGACCGAAGATTTAATTGAATTACTTAAACAGCTTGAAGCTTATAATAAGCACCAAGAAAAAATGCAAAATGGTAGCATGGATATAGAAACTGTATTTAAGAGCCAGACTTTCCCCGATAAGGCGGCAACAATCAATAGTAATAAAATCCTTTATTCACTTATGCAAGCGGTTAAAAACCTTGAGCAAAATAAATATGGTGAATGGGGAATCGCCAATTGGCAGGAAATAAAGCCAAAAACAGTTAATGATAAGATCTATTTAGTTTTGAAGCACGAAGGTAAACCCATGCATTTTACTTCTATTGCTGATAAAATTAATGAGATGAAATTTGATAAGAAGAAGGCTAATGCAGCCACTGTTCATAACGAATTGATTCTTGATGAGCGTTACGTCCTAATTAGCCGTGGTACTTATGGCTTGAAGGATTGGAAATAATCCCCCTAATCATTAGATTTTAATGGCTACTATAGCCACTTAGATAAAGACCTGTCCTTGTAAGCGCGGACAGGTTTTTTGATACTTAAAATCGTTTCCTTTTTTTCTTCAGATATGGTAAAATTTGAATAAGAAAATAGGCAATAAGTATGGAAATAACTATCAACACGACTGGCCTAGATAGATTTTTTAATTTGCCCCCGGAACAAATGTTTTTGGTTTTTTGGGGTAATCTTGGCTGGATAATTGTCGGCATTATTTTTATTTGGGGAGTCTTACAGCTTTACCTTTTTTGGCTTGCCGGAAAATGGGCGGCAACTCATAAGACTGTCTTGTTGGCAATAGATATTCCGCGAGGAAATGAACAGTCGCCTAAGGCAGTTGAGAACATGTTTACTTATTTGGCCGGTGCTCATGGCTCTATAAATTTTTTTGAAAAATGGTTTGAGGGCAAGTTCCAAAAAAGCTTTAGTTATGAAGTGGTAAGTATTGAAGGTTATACGCAGTTTTTAATTTGGACGCCGAAAGAGTTTCGTAATTTAATTGAGTCGTCTGTTTATTCGCAATATCCTGATGCGGAAATTTCTGAAGTTGAAGATTACACCCAGGCAGTACCGCAGCGTTATCCCGATGAAGAGTATGATGTCTGGGGAGTAGAGTTTACTCAGGCCGCCCCTTGGGTTTATCCAATTAAATGTTATAAGGAATTTGAACATCAAATGGGGCCGAGTGAAACTCAATTTAAAGACCCGATGGCAACCTTAATGGATTTATGTGGCTCCTTGCGCCAAGGTGAGCAATTATGGCTTCAATATATCGTTACCCCAATCGGCTTTGATTGGCTTAAGGATTCAGAAAATGAAATTAATAAAATTCTTGGTCGTAAGCCAAAGGCAAAAAAAAGTTTGGCAATGCAGGGGGTTGAGGCCTTAGGAGAGATAAGTGAAATTATTTATCCGATTTGGGGGGAGGTCGAAGGAGATAAGTCTAAGGAGGATAAGCCGAAGACGATGATGGATTTAAGTCCTGTAGAAAAGAGGCGGATTGAAGGTGTTCATGAAAAATTATCCAAGCTTTCTTTTGAAGCAAAAATTCGTGTAGTTTACGTTGCCAAAAAAGATGTGATGAATAAAGCTAAAGTAGCTAATGGTATTGTTGGTTTTATGAAACAATTTGGCGCGCTTGATTTAAACAATTTAAAGCCGGACGTTAAGAAGACAATGACTAAGGCAGTTTATTTCTGGGTCAATTCTCGGGTTAATCAAAAAAAGAATAATATTTTTCAAGGATATATAAATCGGTCTGACGGAATAGGTATTTCGGCTGGTATTTATAATATTGAAGAATTGGCGACGCTTTGGCACTTCCCAGTAGAAGCTAGCGTTAGAGCTTCAATGATGCAAAAGGCGCCGGGCAAGAAAGCGGATGCACCATCTTCTTTGCCACTCGCAAGCGATTTAACTGTGCCGAGTGAAGATTTATTTAAGTCGGGTATATTCAATGATATCCCAGTAATGTCTAATTTAGAAGATTCAGCAGGAGATAAAACAAACGCTGGGCCACCTGCCAATTTACCGTTTGCATAAAACTTTATGAGAATAGGCATTGATGCGCGCTTCTATGGGCCAATTGGTAAAGGATTGGGAAGATATACCCAAGAAGTGGTTGATAACATAATTAAAATTAATGACTCATTTGGTGATGATGCTTTTGAATTTGTAATTTTTTTATCCCCTGAGAATTATGATGAGTTTTTGTTAGAGAACAAAAACATTAAGAAAGTTAAACTGGATATACGCTGGTATTCATGGCAAGAGCAAGTTTTAATGCCCTTTTTTATTTGGAAGGAAAAACTTGATTTAATGCATTTTCCTCACTTTAATATTCCAATATTTACGCCAGTAAAGTTTGTCATGACACTTCATGATTTAATTTTAACCCATTTTCCAACCGTGCGAGCGACTACTAAAAGCCGTTGGGTTTATTTTTTGAAAAATATTGCTTATCGTTTTGTTTTGCAAGTTGCTATTAAAAGATCAAGCCGCATCATAGCTGTTTCGGAGTTTACCAGGCAAGATATTTTACATAAGTTTAAGAAAGCCGCTGGGAAGGTTGAGGTTACTTATGAGGGGGTAGCAAATTTAGCGCGCGGTCGCGATTCTTTATTTATTGCTAAATTAGATCCGAAAGAAACGCGAGAACATTATCATTTGGGAAGCAAGTTTTTGTTATATGTAGGCAATGCTTACCCGCACAAAAATCTTGATACCTTGTTAAAAACATTTAGCAGGCTACATCCTTTGCGACCAGATTTGAAATTAGTTATGGTTGGGAAGGAAGATTATTTTTATAATCGCCTACATAACTTAGCCCGCGAACTTAATCTTTGGCAGAAAGAAAATCTGAATAGTTCGGTAGTTTTTCCTGGATATGTACCTGATGCTCAATTAGAAGTAATGTATCAAGAGGCTCAGGCCTATATTTTCCCCTCGCTTTATGAGGGCTTTGGCTTACCCCCTTTAGAGGCAATGGCTAAAGGTTGTCCAGTTTTAAGTTCTGATCGAGCTAGCTTACCAGAAGTTCTTGGTGACGCTGCTATTTATTTTAACCCTCAAGATAAGCAGGATATGATTGCAAAAATAGAATTGATTTTAGATGATATTAACTTGCGCTCTGAGCTTAAAGAACGAGGATTAAAGCAGAGCCGCAAATATAGCTGGTGGGAATGCGCTAATAATACATTCGGTATTTATCGGGAAGTTTTAAGCTCTAAATTTAATCATGTTAAAAAATAGGAAAGTAAGACATGGGTATAATTAATAGGAACAATAAAATAGGAGCTTCATCTCGAAATCAATATTCGAGTTTTGTAGTTGATTTGCGAGCAGCAGCGTTAAAATTAGAAAAAGAAGATAGGGCAAATAATAGTTTTAAATTTTCTTGGCCAAAATTTTCTTGGCCAAAAGTAAAAATTAGTTTTGCTTTAAAAACAAAACGTAACTTCTGGAGCAATTTATCAATTTTTTGGCAGAAAAAATCTGCTTGGCAGCGAGCAGTTCGTTGGCAACAGCGTGTACTTAGTTCTCGTTTTAGTCCTGCGACAAAAAGAAAATTAGTTAAAGCTGAGCGAGAAGTGATTTGGTATCGTTCTTTATTTGCTTTTATTTTGGTTCTTTTGTTTTTAGTTATACCTTTAAAGTTGTTGTCTTATTTAGATGTTTTAGATATTAACAGTTTGGAGGATAGAGTTATGTCTCAGTCAAAAGCAGCTATTAGTCAGATGATAACAGCAGTTGGCTCAGCATCCGTTTTAGATTTTGAAGAAGCTAGTCAAGCTTTTTCTGAGGCTAGTAGAGGCTTTTTATCAGCCAGAGATAATTTGGATGCAATTAGCGACTCCTTACTTTTCCTCGCCTCTCTTTCTAAAGATCCAAAATTTAAATTAGCAGCTGAAAGTAAGAAATTTTTAAACGCCGGTGCTCTTAGTGCTTCTCTAGGCAGAAATTTGGTTTTAGCAACTGATAGCCTTTTTAATAAGCGGCCAGAGGCTAGTTTTGTTGTTGCGTTGGATAATTTTTCTGTTTATGGCGAAAAGGCCGTGATTGATGCTAGGGAACTAGAAAAAGTTATTGCTAGCATTAATCCTGATAATCTGCCAATAGAGTACCAAACGCAATTTGTTGTTTTGTCAGAACAAGTAGCCTCAGTTAGTTCTAGTCTTTCAAATTTTGTTTCTTCTGCAAAAAAAGCTAAGGAGCTTTTAGGTAAAGGACGTGATAAACGCTATCTTTTAGTTTTTCAAAATAATGCGGAGCTGCGTGCTTCGGGAGGTTTCTTGGGAAGCTACGCACTGCTTGATGTGGCTGATGGTAAAATAAAAAATCTGGAAGTTCCAGCTGGCGGTTCTTATGACACTGAGGGCGGAATGACTGTTAACGTTAAGGCTCCGGAGCCATTATGGCTAGTTAATCCGCTTTGGCATTTCTGGGATGCTAATTGGTGGCCAGATTGGCCCAAGACAGCAAAAAATTTAATGTGGTTTTATGAAAAAAGCGGCGGACCAACAGTTGATGGCGTAATTAGTTTAACCCCAACCGTTGTTGAAAGTCTTTTAGAAATTACCGGACCAATTGACATGACAGTTGAATACGGTGTTATTATTGATAGTAATAATTTTTGGGAAACTACTCAAAAAATAGTAGAGCGTAAAAATTTAGAGCAGACTCATCCCGAGGCAGTAGCTGATTTCAAAGAATCATCAGAGGCGATTGAAGCTTCGATTCCGCTAGAGCAAGATTTGCTTAATAATCCTGATAATAAACCAAAGAAAATTATTGGCGATTTAATGGCGAGAATATTAGAGATTCTTCCTGAAAAATTGGATAAGGATAATTTGATTAAAATTGTTTCCTTGTTTGAAAATAATTTAGCCGAGAAGCAAATTTTATTTTATTTTACTGACCCAGATTTGCAAGCCGAAGCGAGTAAACGAAATTGGGCAGGCGAAGTTAAGGCAGTTGAAAATGATTATTTGTTAGTGGTAAATACTAATATTGCAGGACAAAAATCTGATCGCAAAATGGAAGAAAAAATAGAGCATAGTTCTACCGTTAGCCCCGATGGTCGCATTGTTAATACCTTAAAGATTTATCGAGGCCACACCGGCATTAAAAATGAAGCTTTAACCGGAGTGAGAAATGTTAATTGGCTACGTGTTTATGTGCCGGCGGGCAGCCGTTTAATTTCAGCATCCGGATTTTCAGAACCTGATGCTGAATATTTTGAAAAGCCAGATGCGGCTTGGTTAGATAGTGAATTTTTAGCCGAGGAAAAATTATCATTAACCGATATAGCTAGCGGTGCTAAAATTTATACTGAACATGGTAAGACTGTTTTTGCGGGCTGGGTAATGACCGATCCTGGACAAACAGCAGAAATAACTTTTGTCTACGAATTGCCTTTTAATTTTTTCCGTCCTTTGGCCCGTGATGGTTTTTTAGAAAGACTTAATAATCTATTAAATCCTGAGGCTAAAGAAATGTATCCTTATTCTTTACTAATTCAAAAACAGCCAGGTGCGATGCCTAGTCAGTTCTCTAGTGTTTTAAAAGCGCCTAGTGGTTTAATTGCGGGCTGGCAACACCCCGAATCTTTGATTTGGAAAGACGGCTGGTCTTATTCTGGAGAAATAGGAGCTGATAAATATATTTCAGTTTTATTAAGTAAATAAATATGAGAGAAGTAAGAAAAATTAAAAGAAAAGCATATGTTGATCGGGAGCAGGCTTCCGGTTTATCAGCTTTTGTAGAACGACCTGTGCCGACCGAAAAAGAGGTTGTTAGTTTTGAGGAGGTTGTGGACAGAGAAGTGAGGCATAAAGAAATTGATTCCAATCTTAAAGAAATATATCAAGATAAAAAGGGTGGCCTGGTTGATGTTAAGCGTATGCATAAGCAATGCCATCATAATTTGATTGTAAGGTTGTTTAAGAATCTTGTTTGGCTGGTTATCTTATCCCTGGCTGCTTATTTTACTTATTTGCAATTTTTTTCTGGAGAAAATGATATGGCGGCAGTTAAATTGTCTATAAATGCTCCAGAACAAGTCATGGCAGGCGAAGAATTTGTTTATCAAATTGAATATTTTAATCCGACAAAATTTGCAATTTCTGAAGTTAGATTGGAATTAAAATACCCTGAGAATTTTATTTTTGCCGGCGCCCAGCCAGCTCCAGCAAGCGGCACTAATAGTTTTGTCCTAGAAAATTTATCAGCTGGCACTCGCGGAGTTTTGGAAGTTAAAGGACAAATTATTGCGCCACAAGGAACTGTTCAAGCAGTGTCTGCTCGTTTAAGTTATGTGCCGGTAAATTTTTCTAGTGAATTTAAAAAAGAAGCTTCTAAAGCGACGGTTGTGAGTGGCACCGGTTTTCAAATTGCTGTTGAATCGTCAGATTTAGCATTTATTAATCAAGATAATGAAATCAGTTTAGATTTATTTAATGTTGAAGCCAATCATCTTAATGATTTTATCTTGCGTTTTATTATGCCCGAGCAGGCAACAATAAAATTATTTGAAGATAAAGATTTAGCTTCTAGTACAGTTCTTATTACTCCCGACGGTTTAGATGCTTGGTTGGTGTCAGGATTAACTCCCGACGGTTTAGATGGTAAATTTAATTTTATATATCAAATAAAAGAAGCATCACCGTCTTCCGAAATTACCATACGACTAGATAAACGTTTACCCGATGGGCAAATATATACTTTTTTTGAAAAAATTATTACTCCGGAAATCGTTAAAAGTGATTTAAACCTTTCTCTTTTCTTAAATGGTTCCAAAAATAGTCAGCCGGTTAGTTTTGGCGGTACTTTAAATTATACTTTGAATTATAGCAATAAAGGAGTTAATACTTTAAAAGATGTAGTTTTGATGGGCGTTTTAGATGGTTTCCTTTTTGATTGGAGCACCTTAAAAATGGAAGTTAATGGTGAAAATAGAAATAATAAAATGATAGTTTGGAATAAACAAACCATTCCCGCTTTAGCTGAGCTGAAGCCGGGAGATGAGGGGGAAATAAGTTTTTCTATAGATTTAAGAGAATACAGCAACGAGTATTTTGGTCGCCCATTAGAAGTTTCTGTCTATGCTCAGCATGGGGCAGGCGGGCAAGAGACTGCTGCTGAGGGTAATCGTAGTAATAATATTTTAAGTAAGTTGAATAGCGATTTAGCGCTTTTAGAAAAAATCAGATATTTTGATGATGATAATGCGCCTGTCGGTTCTGGCCCGCTTCCGCCTAAAGTTAATGAAACTAGCAGCTTCCGTGTCTATTGGACTGTTACAAATAATATTCATGAACTGAACCAGGTAGAAGTAATTTTAAATTTACCTCGTTATGTTTCTTGGCTGGGAAATGAGCAGAAGACGGTTGGAGAAATGTTTTATGATAGTGATCGTCATGCGGTTATTTGGAATATTGGCCGTTTGCCGGTTTCTGTTTATCAAGTTGATGCTGCTTTTTCTATTTCTTTAACGCCAACAGAAAGTGACTTTAATAAAGTTTTAGTTTTATCTTCCGGAGCGTCAGTATCAGCTACTGACTATGAAACTCAGGTGACCATTACTGATAAGTCAGAACCAAAAACTACTAAGCTAGAAGACGACGATATTGCTAGTTTGAATAATTCCGGCCGAATTGAATAGTTGTATGGATGATAAATTATTTAAATTAACGAGTGTTAGTCGTCGGGGCATTAGACGCGGAAAAATTAAGACCGCCCACGGTATCTTACAGACGCCATTTTTTATGCCAGATGCAACTCGTGGTTTTATTAAGCTTGTTTCGCCGACTGATATTAAAAAAACTGGTACCAAGGCTTTGGTTGTTAATACCTTTCATCTTTATTTGCAGCCTGGTTTAGAAACAATTAAAAAGGGGGGAGGAATTCATAAATTTTCTGGCTGGTCTGGGCCAATACTGTCTGACTCGGGCGGCTTTCAAGTTTTTTCTTTAATTCATAAGAGTAGTCAGATGGGAAAAATCACTGACGAAAAGGTTTCTTTTAAATCTCCGTTAGATGGTTCTTGGCATGACTTGACGCCCGAGAAATCAATTCAGATACAATTTGATTTGGGTGTTGATATGATGGTTTGCTTAGACGATTGTCCGCCTAATGATTTTTCTCGTCATGATTTAGAAAGAGCTGTGACTCGTACTGTTGCTTGGGCAAAACGTTGTAAGATTGAATATCTTCGTCAAATTAAAAAGCGTCGTTTGTCTAGCGCTAAGCGTCCACTTATTTTTGGAGTTATTCAGGGTGGCGCTGAACTTGATTTGCGTGAGAAGTGTGCTCGGGCTTTAGTAGAAATTGGTTTTGACGGTTATGGTTTTGGTGCGCGTCCGGTCGATAAAGATGGAAATTTTTTAGAGGAGGTAATTAAACAAACAGCTAGCTTTGTTCCTAAAGATGCGTTGCGTTTTGCTTTAGGAATTGGCACGCCCGAAGATATTGTGCGTTGTGCGCGCTTAGGTTGGGATATGTTTGATTGCGTTATTCCTACTAGAGAGGGTCGTCATGGTAAGTTATTTTTAGCGAAAAAATTACCATATTATGAGACTATTAATATTGCTAATGCTAAATTCATTAGAGATTTTAAGCAAATTAATAAAAATAGTGATATCTCCGACCTGAAACTACATTCTCGCGCTTATTTACATCATCTTTTCCGACTTAATGAAGCTTTAGGACAGCGCTTAGCTAGCCTAAATAACCTGGAATTTTACCAAAAATTATTAAAAAACCTTGATTAAAAGCCCTAATTGCTTTATACTGTTCTCGTCGCTAAATTAATTGGCGATTTTATATTTAATTTATTATGACCAAGATTATTGCCACTATTGGGCCAAAAAGTGAAAATCCAGAAATCCTTGTTAACCTTCTTAAGGCAGGCGTGGATATTGTGAGAGTTAATTTTTCTCATGCTAGTCAAGAGCAGTATAAGAAAATTAGAAAAACAATTGTTGAGTTTAATAAGCAGGAAAATCGTCAGGTTGCAATGTTGCTTGATTTACAAGGTCCGCGCATTCGTGTAGGTAAAATGCCGGTTGAAGGAATTTTAATGCAAGATGGCCAGTTCTATGATTTTACTTATTCCAAGCTACCTTATAAAGCTGGTGGCGTTATTCCAATTGATAGCGTTGAATTGTACAAGGACATAAAAAAGAATCAACCTTTGTTTTTATGTAATGGCGAGATTGCTTTATCAGTGAAGCAAGTTAAGGGTAAGATTATTACGGCTGAAGTTGTGCATGGTGGTATTTTGACTTCCAATAAAGGTATTAATGTCCCCGATACTAATATGCGAAAAGGAGGGTTAACACTTAAAGATATTAAGGATGTTAAATTCGGTTTAAAAGCCGGCATGGAATATGTCGGTCTTTCTTTTGTACAAACAGCTAATGACGTTATTAAATTAAAAAAATTGTTAGGTAAGAAATCTGGTGTTAAAGTTATATCTAAGATAGAGCGCGGCATTGCTTTGAAAAATATTGATAGAATTATCGTAGTTTCTGATGCAATTATGATTGCACGCGGCGATTTAGGAATAGAAACTCCAATTGAAGAATTGCCAATAGTACAGAAAAATTTAATTAGGCATTCTCATTGGCATAAAACACCGACAATAATTGCAACTCAAGTTATGACGTCCATGATTAAAAATCCTAGTCCAACTAGAGCTGAAGTTAGCGACATTGCTAACGCTGTTATGGACGGAGGTGATGTTGTTATGCTATCTGATGAAACAGCTGTTGGTGACCACGCTTTGGAAGCGGTTAAAATGTTGAAAAAAGTAATTGACAGAACTGAGCGCTATATTTTTAAAGCTTGTCTTAGTATTTAATAAATCTGTAGTGTTTTTAAGATTATGAAAATAATTTCTATTATTGCGCGTGAAATTTTAGATTCTAGAGGAAACCCAACGGTTGCCGCTAAAGTTGTTCTTGATAATGGCGCGAGCGGACAGGCGATGGTGCCAAGTGGCGCTTCAACAGGAAGCTATGAAGCAGTTGAGCTTCGTGATGGTGATAAATCTCGCTATACTGGTGCTGGCGTTTTGCAAGCGATAGAAAATATTGAGCGTATTATTGCCCCCGCTCTGGTGGGTTTCAATCCGGAAGATCAGTCTGGTTTAGATAAGGTTATGTTAGATCTTGATGGTACTGATAATAAAGCTAAACTAGGAGCTAATGCAATTTTAGCAGTCTCTTTAGCCTGTGCGCGGGCAGCAGCGGCTGGCTTAAATATTCCCCTTTATCAATATCTTACTAAATTAAATCCCGATTTTTCCGGTTCCTATTATTTTCCAGTGCCGATGATGAATATTTTAAATGGTGGTAAACATGCTGATTGGGCAACTGACATCCAGGAGTATATGGTTTTGCCGGTTGGCGCTAAAGACATGGCTATGGCGGTAAGAATGTGTGCGGAAATTTATCAAGCTCTAAAGAAAACTCTAAAATTTGCTGGATATGGCATTGCGGTTGGTGATGAGGGTGGTTTTGCCCCGGTGGTAAAAAGTAATCGGGAGGCTTTTGAATTAATGGTTAAAGCTGTTATTTTAGCAGGTTATAATTTAGGCAGTGACGTTGTTTTTGGTATAGATGCGGCCGCAACTGAGTTTTATCAAAATGGGAAATATAAACTTAATAAAGAAGGCAGGGAAGTTAATAGTGCTGAGCTAGCTGATTTTTATGCGGGCCTACAAGCAGAGTTTCCCATTTATTCTCTAGAAGATATTTTTGCAGAAGATGACTGGGATGGTTTTAAGAATTTCATGATAAAAAATAATAACTCCGTTCAAGTAGTCGGCGATGATCTTTATGTTACCAACGTTAAACGTCTTCAGAAAGGCATCACTGAGAAAGCGAGTAATTCTATTTTAATTAAACTTAATCAGATTGGCACCTTAACAGAAACAGTTGAGGCAATTTTATTAGCACGTCAGAATGGATTATCTTCAGTGATTTCTCATCGCAGTGGCGAAACCGAAGATACTTTTATTGCTGATTTAGTAGTAGCCATGGGAACTGGTCAGATTAAAACTGGTGCGCCCGCAAGGTCCGAACGCACGGCTAAATATAATCGTTTAATGGAAATATCATCTGAGTTAAAAGATAAAGCAATATTTTCTAAATTTCCTTTTCATATATGATGCAATTAATATTTTTTGCGGTTTCGGCTTTAGTTTTATTGTTCGGTCATTTTTTGGCCGGCTTGGCTGTTGTTAAAATTTTCGGCTTAGCAACGATAACGGCAAAAATTATTGTTGCCAGTGCCATGGTTGCCCTGTTCGCCAGTGCCATTATTTCTTCTTTATTGATTCATAAGATTGATAATATAATAACACGCTGGTATTATATTTTGTCTGGTTTTGGCGTTGGTTTATTAGTTAACTTTTTGTTAGTAGCGGCTTTTATTTTTATTCTTAAATATGTGCTTGCTTATGCCGGACATCCTTTGCTGGCTTGGCAAATTTCCGCTTTAACAATAACACTAACTGTCCTCCTAACACTCTATGGGTTGTTCGGTGCTTTTTTCCCAAGAGTTAAAGAATATGAAATTAGAATTAAGGATTTGCCGTTAGCCTGGCAAGGCAAAGAAATAGTGCAGATTTCTGATGTTCATTTAGGTCCAGTTTATCGTAAACATTATTTCGCCAGGATAATGGATAAAATTAATGACTTAAATCCTGAAGCCGTCTTTATCACCGGCGACCTGTTTGATGGCATGGAATCAGATTTTTCTTGGATGAATACTCCTTTTGCTAAATTAAGAGCGCCTAAGGGAGTTTATTATTCCTTTGGTAATCATGACCTTTATCTTGGTTTTAATCGTGTCCATGAGTTATTAAAAAGTAATCCGGTAACAATTTTAGATAATAAATTAGAGCTGGTTGATGGTTTGCAGATTATTGGTATAAATTATTCTTTTAACCAAGATTTTGATCTTTATGAAACTATTTTAGAGGCTGTTGGATATAACGAAAAACATCCTAGTTTATTATTATTTCATGAGCCTAAAAATATAGAATTAGCGGCTAAGGCTGGTATTGATTTGCAGCTTTCTGGACATACACATCGTGGCCAATTATTTCCATTTAACTTTTTAGCTAGATTGTCATATAAAGGAAATGTTTATGGTTTATATCAAAAAGACACCTTTTCTTTAATTGTAAATGGTGGATTAGGAACCTGGGGGCCGCCACTACGAACTTCAAGCCGCAGCGAAATCGTTAAGATTAAGTTGCTTGGTTTATAAATTAAATTACCACTGAAATGAATTTAAAAAAATTATCTAGTATTTTATCTAAACAACCAAGCTATCGCTTTAAGCAAGTTGAGCGCTTTTTGTTTCAAGATTATATTTCTTCCTGGGACGAAGCTTCTAGTTTACCTAAAGCTTTACGTGAAGAATTATCAGTTGCTTGTCCTCTGGAAATTAAAGCTAAAGTTTTATCGTCAAATAATCGGGGAGGAAGTCAAAAAGCCCTTATCACTTTAGAAGATGGGGAATTAGTGGAAACTGTTTTAATTATTCAAAGAGGAAAAGATAAGGAGGCTCGTTATACGGTTTGCGTGTCTAGCCAGGTTGGCTGTCCTTTAAATTGCGCTTTTTGTGCGACTGGGGCATCTGGTTTCAAGCGCAATTTATCGTCTGAAGAAATTGTTGAGCAGTTAGTATTTTGGCAGCGTTTTCTTAAAGCTCAAGGCAAGGAAGAGCGAATTGATAACGTAGTTTTTATGGGTATGGGCGAACCGTTTTTAAATTATCAAGAATTTATCAAAGCGGTTAAATTTATTAATGATTCGGAAACTATGAATATTGGTGCTCGGCGTCTATCGGTATCTACGGCTGGTGTGCTGGAGGGAATAAAGCGCTTGGCAGGTGAGAAGTTACAAATTAATTTAGCAATTTCTTTGCACGCCACTAATGATGCCGTGCGTCGTCGCTTGATGCCAATTGCTGAAAAACAGACGTTAGCCGAGTTATTTAAAGCAGTTGATGCTTATATTAAAAAAACAGGACGACGAGTGATGTTTGAATATCTAATGATTAAGGGTGTTAATGACTCAGAAAATGATGCTGAGATTTTAGCTAGGCTTATGAACAAGCCTTTGTATTTGCTAAACCTTATCCCATATAATGAAACTGGAAAATTTCAAGCGTCTTCTCGGGAAACTATTGAAGATTTTCGTAAAGCTTTAGAAAGAAATGGCGTCTCTGTAACTGTAAGATTAAGTTTTGGTTCCGATATTGCTGCTGCCTGCGGACAGCTGCGCCGGGGCCATGTTTAAGCACATGATAGTTTGGGTTAGGCCAAAAAGACGAAGGATTACTCAAGCATCCAGACTAAGATATCAGGAGCATTGTCAGGAGGCAAGAAGATTAGTACATGCTCGGGTAGCGGAGTTTAGTGAGTTGTATGGAGTTAAAGTTGGTCGGATTAGCATCAGAAATCAAGGAACACGTTGGGGAAGTTGTTCTAAAGCAGGTAATTTAAATTTTAATTATCGTTTAGCCTTGATTGATCCGACATTAGCAGATTATGTGGTTGTACATGAAATCTGCCATTTATTAGAATTTAATCACTCGCCCGCTTTCTGGTTATTAGTAGCTAAAACCATCCCTGATTACCGAATGCGCCGACGAGCACTGAAGGGGTTAAGACTGCAGTAAAAATTTTAACTAATTCACGTAATTTATAAATATATGTTTGAATTAAAATCTCTACCATTTGCACTTAATGCGCTTGAGCCGCATATTTCTGCTCGTACATTAGAGTTCCATTATGGCAAGCACCACCAAACTTACGTTGATAATTTAAATAAATTAGTAGCCGGTACAGAGTTAGAAAATATTTCTTTAGAAGACGTTATTCTTAAGTCCCATGGCGATGCTGAAAAGATTGCTATTTTTAATAATGCTGCCCAAGTTTATAATCATGATTTCTTCTGGCAAAGTTTATCGGCTGATACTGCAAATCATGAGTTGAGCGAATCTATGAAAACGATGATAGATTCCGCCTTTGGCTCCTTGGCTGAATTTCAGGAAAAATTTAAGACCATCGCTTTATCTCAATTTGGCAGCGGCTGGACTTGGTTAGTCTTGGGTAAAGATGGTCTAGAAATTATTAAAACAGCCAATGCTGGTAATCCTCTAGTGCTAGGCCTAAAACCACTACTTACGGTTGATGTTTGGGAGCACGCTTATTATCTTGATTATCAAAATAAACGAGCTGATTTTGTTTCGGCTTGTTTTAATTTATTTAATTGGCGCCACGCGGAGTCATTACTCAAAAAATAGTATGTACAAAAATCCTTACGCCAAAATACAGCCTAACACTAAAGGTCCATATACCGAAATCTTACTAATACGTCATTGCCATCCTAATTATCGGTTGGAAAAAAAACTTGGCGACAAGGACATGCCTTTATCTAATCAAGGTCTAAAACAGCGCGACTATCTAACGAAACGCTTACTTAAGGCCAAGGTTAACGTTATTTATGCTAGCGAGCTAAGGCGCTCACAGGAAACAGCGGCTATCTTTGCTAAAAAAGTTAAGAAGGAAGTTATTATTAACCCGCGTCTTAATGAGTTTAATTGGGTGCATTGGTATAAAATGAAATATTTTAACATGACAGAGAAAGAAAGGGAGAAGCGTCTGGTTAGCCATAAAGTTTTAGATAAAGAGTTGGATAAGATGCAGGTTGTTGCTCGGCGCGCTATTGCGGAGATATTTCATGATTGCAAAGGAAAGAAAGTTGCGGTCTTCGGTCATGGTAATTTTATTAAATCACTTTTAACTGGTATTTTGAATGCTGATATTATTGGTTTTTTATCTTTAGAGATATTTCAATCCTCTATTAGCAAGATTATTATTGACAATCAGGGTTATATTAAAATCGTTTATATTAATAGCGTTAGCCACTTGCCGGAGCCGCCTAATAAAGATATGTTTATTACTCTTTTTGACTATGAAAAAAAATAAGTCATTAATATATTCATTAGTTTTTAGCTTAGTTCTTGGTTTTGTTTTTTTCTTATTTACATCTTCAGTATCAGCCGCGGCATTAAATGGTCGCATTTTATTACAAGTTCAAGATAAGGGGCAGGCTTGGTATGTTAATCCTTTAGATAGTCGGCGTTATTATTTAGGTCGCCCAGATGATGCTTTCCAAATCATGCGCGCCTTTGGTTTAGGAGTTTCTAATAATGATTTGAATTACTTTTTAAGTTCTAAAGCGCCAACTAGATTGGCAGGTAGAATTTTGCTTAAAGTTCAGGATAAAGGCCAGGCTTACTATGTTGAGCCTCTAACGTTAAAACTATATTATCTTGGGCGTCCGCTGGATGCCTTTAATGTTATTCGTGGATTTGGATTAGGTATTACTAATACTGATTTAGCCAAGATAGCAGTTGGTAGCTCAACAACAACTAGTGTTACTATTACTACTCCGGCCAGTGAGACATCAGTAATTGGATATGAACAGCGTACATATCCATTTAAGTATAAGAATGTTGCTTTCACTACGTCTTTGTCATTATCTGCTGACGTTTATAAAAACTATAGCTCAGCCGATAAGGCTTATACTTATTCAGTTGATAACCCGCCACCTAATTTGCGCGAAGCTTTTTACAACATGTTTTTGGCCTTTACTAAATCCGGCGATACGGCTGTTAAAGATTTGATTGCTAATTTAAACAGTTTAGCAATAACTAATGGCTGGTCAGCGGATGAAGTAGTCGAAGCAGTTTTAGCGGTTGTGCAGTATATTCCTTATGATCAAGCGAAGGCCGATGCTGAAAATAGGGAGCCTTTTTATCCTTATGAGACTCTTTATTTGAACCGAGGAGTTTGTTCTGATAAAACTTTTTTAGCTTATAAAATATTGCGCCAGTTAGGTTATGGTGCCGCCGTGTTAGATTTTCCTGAAATTAATCATAGTGCCATTGGCATCTCTTGCCCGGTAGAATATTCTTTGGCTAGGTCTGGTTATTGTTATGTAGAAACAACCAACTATTTTCCAATAGGGGTTATTCCTAATAGTATTAACGGACAGGCTCAATCGGGTGACTATGCTTTTGATGAGTTATTTACTGAAAGTAAATTAGGGACCATTGAGGTATTAAACAAGACAACAGGTAAGGCATATCAGCGGGCTTTTTTAGTTAGAGAACAAGCAACAGAGTTATCAGATTTATATCAGGAAATAATTGCTAGTCGCGACACTTTGAGTAATAACGAAGAAATTAGAGCATATAATATTAAAGTAGAAACTTTTAATAGAAATTTACGTTATTTTTATCAGCAATAAAATGTTAGATATTACTATTATTGCGTATGGCAAAATAAAAGATAAAACTTGGCAGACGGCTGTTCAGGAATATTTAAAGCGCCTGCGTCCCTATGCTCGTATTAAGGTTGAGGAATTAAAAGCTGAATCTTTTTCAACCAATAATAAAGATGAGGTTAAAAAAATAGAAAGCCAACGTTTGTTAGAGCGTCTGCGTAGTTATGCTGATTCCGAGATTCGTCTTTTGTCTGAAATGGGAGAGGAAATGGATTCGCCACAGCTAGCAGCTTGGTTTGAAAAGACTGCCGGGCCAATAGTGTTAGTAATTGGCGGAACTTTAGGGTTTGATAAAGAAATGATTAAAAAATATAAAAGTTTGTCTTTATCACGCTTAACTTTTCCTCACGAATTAGCTCGAGTCATTTTACTAGAACAAATTTATCGCGCCACAAGCATTATTCAGGGCAAGGATTATCATTATTAATATTTTTAATTAGCTATGAAAATTTATTCTCAAATTATTGCGGAGATGAAAAGTCTGGCGAATAAGGAGCAGAGTAAAAATCTGAGCCGTTTTTTTAAGACCGGACCAGGTCAGTATGGCGAGGGTGATATTTTTTTAGGCATTAAAGTTCCGGTCCAGAGGGAGGTTGCTAAAAAATACCGTTCCGCTAGTTTAGATGATATTCAGAAATTATTATCTAGTCCAATTCATGAACATCGTCTAGTCGGACTTTTAATTTTAGTTTTTCAGTATGAAAAGGCGGATGCTGCTCAGCAAGAAGAGATTGCTAAGTTTTATTTAAAGAATTTAAAAGCAGTAAATAATTGGGATTTAGTAGATTTAAGTACACCTAAAATTTTAGGCCATTATTTTTTTCATCAGTTACCTAAACGTTTATCAGCGGAAATTTGTCAGACGGTTAATGCTTTAGCTGATTCAAAAAATCTTTGGGAAAGACGCGTGGCAATGCTGTCTACCTTTTATTCTATTTATAATGGTCGTCATCAAGAAACTATTCTCATTGCTCAAAAACTATTAAACGATAAGCAAGATTTAATTCATAAAGCGGTTGGTTGGATGCTTAGAGAAATGGGGAAGCGTGTAAGCCGAGAACACCTATTGGCATTTTTAGATAAAAATTTAGCTAATATGCCAAGAACTGCCTTGCGTTATGCAATTGAACATCTTCCAGAGAAGCAGCGGCAGGCTTATTTGAAGAAAAAATAGAACATAATTAATTGACATTAATATTGTTTTTTGCTATGATATAGCGACGTTCTTTTTAAAATTCATCAACAAAAACAATAAAAAAGTAAGTAATGGTAGAAAAAACAATTGAATTAGCTGAACGGAAAGAGAAGTTAGCTAAAAGGTTACAAAAGTTAGTTATTCCTCATAGTGCCGGTGACAAGATTTATGTTCAGGCTTATAATTCAAAGCAAGAAATAAGTCTTGATTACGATCAAGCAAGATACAAGTTTGCTCCTGGCGAATTTGGACTTGATGAAAAAAACAATTTATCCCTGTGTGTGGGAGTAGGAAAAGTCCTGGATGGTATTCATGGTGAAGTTCCTTGGTTCTTGTTTGAAGATTCCAGAGAAATCAAATTCTTTGATGTTGATAAGCTGCCTGAGGAATTTCGTAAAAATTTGGTTACTCTTTAATAGAAGTAAGTTGTTATTTTGATTTCGCCTATCGGTTTTAGATGGGCGTTTTTTTTATTTTATCTTGATAAGTGGTTTAGATATTGGTCAGGAGCTATTTGCTATATTGCTAGAGCCGGAAATTATTTCGGTGCATTATTAAATAAATAATTTTTATTTTTATGAAGGCGATAAAGAAAATAGCGGCCGCTGCTTCCCGCCTGTGGGGCAGATTTCATTTCAAGCGAAGTCTTTTAGCTCTGCGCAGCGAAGGGCGGCGTGCCGCTTATCGTCGTCTATTTATTATCGGGTCAATTTTATCCTTGGTAACATTAATAATTATATTACCAGCACTATCGGCTAGTAGTGCACAAGTTGAACTTATGGCTCTAAAAAAATCTATTGATGAGGTCGGACCTTGTCATGAGGCTTGTCGGCAGGAAAGATTAGCAAGGAGAGAAAAAGTAGCGTCTAAACTTTTAGATGATGATAAATTAAGACAAGATATAGCTAGTTATTTTCAAATTAATAATTCCAATCATTCCGAACTAGCTCTTGATTTTTACCAGGAATTACTCGCTATTATAAATTTAGCTTATGGCAATAATGAACCGCCTAGCTTTCTTATAGATTATTTAGCTGAACCAGCGGGGCGCGAGGATGTAAAAGCATTAATTATTCGCTTAGTTTTATCGCGTGTTGCTGAGCCTAATTTAGCAGAGTATTATTTTACGCTTCTTGAGGGTAAGTATAGTCGCATATTAAAAGAGGAGGCGCTTAGGTCTTTAAATATTTTTCCTGAGAGTAGCGATTTTTTACAAGTTGAACATATAAATCGTTTAGCTCGCTTGATTATATCTTCAGAGACAGAGGATGTCCTGAAGCCATCATTAATTTTTTTGTTTGCTAGATATTATCATAATTTTTCCGAAGAAGTTTTAGTTCAGGCGGATAAAACATATTTAGAGTCATCTGAGCCAGTAGTTAAATCATTAATTGCTGACCTGATGTCTAGCTGGGGGCAAATGGGATATATTTACCCTGAGATTGAAGAGGCTGAGTGGGAAAAATATTTTAATTAATTTTAGTTTACTCTTTGTTTTAATATGAAAAAATTTAAAATTAGGTACTTATCAGTAGTCATTAGCTGCTTGATGTTTATTGTTTTTTTTATAATTTTATCGCCTCCTAATATTACATATGCGCTGACCCCGGGCACAATTGTTTATCGCACGACTGATGATGGTAAAATGTTTGGTTATAGCAAGCATCAATTGTTGGAGATAGAAAATGATATCTTGATTGGCATTAATCCCGGTCATGCTGGTATTTATATTGGTAATGAAAATGGTGAGGATTATGTTGTTGAGGCTTTAGCGGGTGGGATTGTAAAAACTCCAGCTAAATATTTTGTTAATGAAGCGCTTGGAGAAGAGTTAGTTGCCGCTAGACTACCCAAACAAGCCAGTGTGCTTGATCGCCTGAAAGCGGTTACGCTTGCTAAAAATTTAGTTAGTGCTGATTTAGGATATGATTTTGATTTTCAAAAACAAAAAGGGCCAAATGATGGCGATTGGACCTGCGTCGGTTTAGTAGAAAAAATTTATGAAAGCGCAGGTGTTGCTAATCCAGGGGATATTGCTTCTTTGGTTTATGATCCTGAGCAATATAAAATAGATATTACTCCGGACGGCTTTGATAATCGGGAGATAGTTAACGATGAAGGTGATTGCGTGTCTAAAAGTAAAGAATTTTCTAAAATTTCTCGGCGCGAGGATTTGATTTTACCTGCACCTGAAATTTTAGGATATAATGCCGGTAGAGAATATAAAGGTGAACGTTATTTTTTCTTACCGTATACCCAGATGGTGCAGCCTTCTTTAAAGGATGAAAAAGTAGATATTGATTTAATCTCTAACTTTAATTCTAAGGAGGTTCGTGGCAAGACGCCTGTGCTAGGAATTTTATTACGCTGGAGTCTGGTTAATAACCCTACTTCAGCACTTAAAAATGTAGTAGCTAAGGTAAAGGGTGCGGCTAGCAAAATTTCTACGGTATTATTTGGTAATAACGATTCTGACGAATTAGTTTTGTCCTCTGATTTTAATAAAACGGATACTGTTAACAATAATCTTAATAGCGCTAGTGAGCCCGTTGTGCAAGCGGCCGTTAAAATAAATACTACGTCGCCAATTAAAACTTCAGTTAATTCAGAATTAAAAGAAGATAATTTTGTAGGAGAGATTATTGAAAATTCTTTTACAGAAGGTACAGTGGAAGAAACTGAAAAAGAAGAATATTTTGTGACTAAAGATGTTCCCGTTGAGCCAGAAGAGCCTTTAAAAATTACTGTTGCCAGCACAGTTGCTAAAGTGTCGCCACTCTTAAAAACAGCAATTACTAAAGTTACTAGTTCGGTTGCTAATTCTAGTATTAATTCTAACGTTTATTCAGTAAGCGTGGCGCCTAAGGTTGAATATTCATCAACTAGTGGTTTATTATCAAAAATAATATCTGGTACTGCGCCGACCGGGACGGTAAATAATAATTCTGATACTAATAGTAATACGAACAATAATGCGGAATCACCGATTTCATCTGTGCCCACCACGGCTCTTATAAGTAAAATATATGCTACTGATAACAATGATTTTATTGAACTCTATAACCCATTAGATTATGATTTTGATTTAGCTGAAGAAGGATTTCGTTTAGAGAAAACTAAAACTGCCGAAGATTCTAGCTTAATAGTTAGAATAGGAAATGAATCTGATGGTCGCTATCCTGGAGGGACAACCATCAAGGCTAAGAGTTTTTATTTAATCGTAAGAGACGATGCTGCAAAATATTATCTTGATATGGCGGATGCGGTAGTAACACGTAAAGATTTTGGCTGGACTGGCAATGGCTATACCGTATATTTAGGAAAAGGGGCAATTAGTTCTAGTGCGGATACTGATATTGTTGATGCGGTTGGATTTGGGGCAGCTAAATATTTTCAAGGAACAGCTCCGGCGAGCGCTATTACTGATAATTATTTTATAGATAGAATAAGTAATAAGCAAGATAATAGTTTAGATTTTAGATTGCAAGTTATTAGTGACCCCGATGTGGTTTGGGAAGATTCTGAAAATAATAATCAGACTGATAATAACCAAGATAATAACCAAGATAATAA
>CAZZBQ010000002.1:0-23080 GCA_964652745.1 uncultured Gammaproteobacteria bacterium | reverse complement strand
GATAATAACCAAGATAATAACCAAGATAATAATCAGGGGGATGATAATAATCAGAATGAAAATGCACCCGCTGATTTTATAGCTTTTTCTGATCCGCAGCCAATAGATTCTAGTAGTTTGTTTGACTTATGGCATTTTGATGAATGTTATGGTGAAGCGCCCTATGCGGTTGGTAGATTTGGCTGTGGTTTAGAATTGCGTAATGACTATTCAATTGTTAAACCAGAATTAAGTCAGAACATAGATTTGAATAAGACTACTATTAGTTTTTATTATCGCGATCCCAGTAGTTCTCCGGGTAATGCCCGTTTTAATTTAAAATTAAAAAATGCTAGTGGTAAAAGTATTTGGTTGGTTCTGGAGCAGGGGTTATTTCAGATTGAAGGACTACCTAATACGGCTTGGCGTTATTGGGGATCGCCGGTACTTTTAGATTCGCAGTGGCATAATTTTTCTTTGGTTATTAATAAAGAAGATGGATATTGGGCAGCTTATTTTGATGGAATAGAAAAATATCGTCAAGCGTTTGCAGAGACTTTGCCGAGCGACTTTAATGATCTAGAGGTCTATGGCGACATGCGTTCTCTTTTTATTGATGAGTTGGCATTATGGGATAGACCGCTTTTGCCGGAAGAGATAGCGGCTAATTGGCAAGCGGCCGCCCCCTTTAATCCTTTTGTTAGCAGAGTTACCCAAAAACCAGCTGAACTAAAATATTTTTGGAATTTTAATGAAGGACACGAATTGGTTAATGAAGGAGGCGGGACGGAAGCGGTTGATGAAATTGCTGAAGTAGAACTTGTAGTGCCGGAAAATTCCTGGGTTTGGCGCGGAACGGAAAATACAGCTTTATTGAATAGTTGGGGTAAAGATATAATAGTAGATTTAAAAGCACCTTTAATTAGTAAAGACATGTCACTAGTATTTTGGTGGCGTAGCCAGTTTTATCCCAAAGAAGGCAGATCTCTTGTTTCTTTGCAAAATAATGGCAGTAATAAATTAGGGATTATTTTGGATCAATATCGTCGTGGCTTCTATTTTAATGATACTTATGGAATTTTTAGTGAAGGACAGGATGTTGACTTACCTTTTGATGAGAAATGGCATCACATCGCTTTAGTTTATGATTCTTATCGCTATAGTCTTAAGATGTATATTGATGGTAGTGTAAAAAAAGAATTGCCATTTTATTGGATTAAAGACGGAGAGCACCCTGATGAGCTAACAATAAAGAATGAATTAAATAGTATAGAATTAGATGATTTAGGTATTTGGGAGGGGAGTTTAACCCCTCTGCAAATAGAGCAAATCTTCACTAGCAGCCGGGTTGAGCCTTAGCTTCCCGGCTTGCTTTTTTTTGGCTTTTATTGTAGTATTTAACCGTTATCAGGGTGAGCGGGCGGTTACTCTTTTTAGCTTATATTAAAAAGAGAGGAAAGTCCGGACTTCGCAAAAAATGATAGTGGGTAATGCCCACCGGGCTCTTTCGGTAAAGTCGGAGAGTCAAGGGAAAGTGCCACAGAGACAATACTATTTCGCCCTCGGCGGAAGAAAGGTGAAAAGGAGCTGAGTGTTTCTTTTTGAAGCTATCGGTTCTATCCTTCGGTAACGGAGGTTGTATGGTAAACCCTATCAGAAGCAAGAGCAAACTCAGCAGTTCGCTGCTGAAGAAAAGTGGCTCGCTTGAGCCTATCAGTAATGATCGGCCTAGATAAATGATCGCCTAGAACAGAATCCGGCTTACAGCTGCCTTGATAGCAATGCTTTCAATCAATCTATATATGAAAAAACCAGAGCTATTTTTTTCAGTCCTGTTTATTCCAGTTGATTTTGCCATGCTTGTCTTGGCGGGTATTTCTGCTTATTACCTTCGGTTTTCCAATTGGACGGTTAGCTGGCGTCCGGTTATTTTTAATTTGCCTTTTGCTGAATATTTTCAATCCCTCTTAATTATTTCCATCTTATGGATAGCCGTTTTTGCTTTATCTGGTCTGTATCAGATTACCTCTGCGCGCAAGCTAATACAAGAAATGCGCCGTATTTTAATCGCCTGTGCTTCTGGTTTTGCTTTAGTATCGATAATTATTTTTTTTCAACGCGATTTATTTGATTCACGTTTTATTGTTTTGGCAGGTTTTTTATTTGCTGTTATTTACGTAGCGATTGCCCATGCTTTTATTCGTTGGCTGCAAAGACGTTTGTTTGTTTATGGAATCGGTGTCCGCAAGGTAGTTCTGGTTGGCAATTCTAAGACAACTGATAATCTGATGGCTGAGTTTTCTAGTAATAAGAAGGCTGGCTATGAGGTAGTCAAGCGTTTACGTGATTTTTCCTTAGAAACCGCACAGGAGCTTTTGGAATTTATTAAAGAAAAAGATGTTGATGAAATAGTTCAAGGCGATCCAAATTTAAGTAAAGCAGAAATGCTGCGTTTATATGATTTTTCCAATGAAAATCATATTATTTTCCGTTATGTCGCTGATTTATTAGAGGTCAAAGTTTTGCGCACCGAAGTAGCTGAAGTTATTGGCGTGCCAATTATTGAGGTTAAACGTACTACGCTTGATGGCTGGGGGCGTGTTTATAAGAGATTTTTTGATATTGTTATTTCTGGCGCCTTGCTTTTGTTTTTATCTCCAATCATGTTAATATCCGCTTTAATGATTAAGCTTGATTCGCGCGGGCCAGTTTTCTTTTCTCGTCGCGATGATGGTTCTTTCTTATATCGCGTTGGCGAAGGCGGTAAGCCGTTTAAATATTTGAAGTTCCGCACGATGATTCCTAACTCGGATAGTATGCGTTATAAGGAGCTAGCTGATCGTAATATCAGAACTGATGGACCGATGGTAAAAATTAAGGACGATCCCCGCGTTACAAGGGTGGGTAAATTTTTACGCCGCTATTCGATTGATGAGTTGCCGGAATTGATGCTTGTATTTGCTGGCCGCATGAGTCTAGTCGGTCCGCGCCCTCATTTACCAGAAGAAGTAGCTAAGTATGAGAATTATCATCGTAAGACATTGACTATTAAACCAGGGATTACTGGTTTAGCTCAAGTTTCTGGACGCAGCGACCTTCTTTTTGAAGAAGAATCCAAGCTTGATATCTATTATATTGAAAATTGGTCGCTAATGCTTGATATTTCTATTCTTTTTAAGACGCCACTTGCGGTTTTTAAACACCGTTCAGCTGAATAAAATATGAAAGTAGCTTTAATCCATGACCATCTTGCTCAAGATGGTGGAGCGGAAAAAGTTTTGAAAGTATTAGCTGACATGTTTCCAGAAGCGCCTATTTATACGCTGCTTTACGAGAAGAAGCATGTTAATAAATACTTCAAAAATCGCACAATTGAAACTTCGGTCATCCAGAAATTGCCGGGCGGCGTTAAACATTACCAATGGTATTTATTTTTCATGCCGATTGCCGTTGAATTTTTTGATTTGCGCGGTTATGATTTAGTAATTTCTGATACCAGCTCTTTTGCCAAAGGCGTCATCACTTCGCCTAACACTTTGCATATTTGTTATTGCCATACGCCAACTAGATATCTTTGGAGCGACACCCATCAATATATTAATGAGTTAAGGTATAATAAATGGTTTAAGAAAATAATTTCTTTGATTTTAAATCGCATTCGTCTTTGGGATAGGGTAGCGGCTGATAGAGTTGATTTATTTATTGCTAATTCTAAGACAGTTAAGAAACGCATCCAGAAATATTATCGCCGCGAATCTTTAGTAATCTATCCTCCTGTTGAAACTGAACATTTTAAAATCGCTGATATTAGCCAGCAGTCAAAAGATGAGAAGTATTTTTTAGTTGGTTGCCGCTTGGCGCCGTATAAGCGGGTTGATATTGTAATTGAAGCTTTTAAGAAATTGGGGCCGGATTATCGCTTGAAGATTTTTGGTGATGGTGTTGATTTAGAAAGACTCAAGAAAATGGCTGAAGGCGCTAATCAGATTGAATTTTTAGGAAGAGTTAGTGATGAAGAAAAAGCGGAATTATATCGCTACGCCCAAGCTTTTATTAATCCCCAAGAAGAAGATTTTGGTATTACTGCAGTTGAATCAATGGCTGCCGGACGCCCGGTAATTGCTTATCGTAAGGGCGGGGCCACTGAAACAGTTATTGAAGGAAAAACCGGAGCATTTTTTAATGAACAAACAGTTGACGATATTGTCAAAGTAGTCAAAAATTTTAAATCTGAAGATTTTGATGCTCAGGAGATAAGAGCTTATTCAGAAAAATTTTCGGTTAAGAATTTTCAAGAACAGATTAACGATTTTATAAAGTCTAACCTATGAAGATAGGGGTTGATGCTAGAGTTTTAATGGATAAGCAATATAGCGGCGTATCAGAGTATGCTGCTAATTTGTTATCAGAAATTTTGCGTCAAGATAGAGAAAGTAAATATAGTTTATTTTATAATAATCGCCAGCCGCAAGAAAATAAATTAATCATTTGGAAAAAAGATAATAGCGAAATTAAAGGTTTGCATTATCCTAATAAATTTTTTAATTATTTTTTGCAGAAAGTTTTAGCTAGACCGAAGATTGATGTTTTTTTAGGTGGTGCTGATATTTTATTTTCACCGCATCTTAATTTTTTACGGACTAGCAATAAGACTAAACTGGTTGTGACGGTTCATGATTTATCCTTTTTACGTTATCCGGAATTTTTCAGCCGACGTAAAAATTTTTGGCATAGTGCTTTAGGAATAAAAAAACTATTAACACGAGCCGACAAGATAGTGGCGGTTTCTCAAAATACTAAACATGATTTAGTTGAGGTTCTTGGTTTGCCGGAGGAAAAAATTAAGGTAATATATTCTGGGAATAATTTTCGCCAAGTAGCTGAGCAGAACCAAGTTCAAATTCAAGATTATGGTCTGAGCGATAGTTTTTTAAACAAGCATCAGCTTAAGCCTGGTTTTATCCTTTTTCTTGGCAACGTTGAACCCCGTAAGAATATTATTAGTCTTATTCGTGCCTATGAATTATTGCGCCAGCGCCATCCGGAGTTATCAGGAAAACAATTAGTAATTGCTGGTAAACGTGGTTGGAAGAGTCGTCCAATTTTTGCGGCTGGAAAATCTTCGCCATATTATCAAGATATTAAATTTCTTGGTTATGTAAGTGATCAGGAAAAGAGGATGCTATATCAATCAGCCAGGATATTCGTTTACCCTTCTTTTTATGAAGGTTTTGGTTTTCCTCCTTTAGAAGCGATAAGTTTTGATTTGCCAACTGTTTCTTCTAATGTTTCTAGTTTGCCAGAGGTATTAGGTAAGGCCGCGCTTTTAATTGACCCTTTTAATGTTGCTGAAATTAGCGAGGCGATGGAGATTGCTCTAACTGACGAACTAATTAGAGCACGTTTAATTGCTTTAGGAAAAGAACAAGTATTAAAGTTTTCCTGGAAAAAAACAGCGCAGGAGTATTTAGAGTTATTTAAAGAATTACATGAAGAAGATAATGGTAAAAAATAAAAAGAAGAGAGTTTTAGTAGCGATGTCAGGCGGAGTAGACTCGTCTGTAGCCGCTAAACTTTTAAAAGATCAGGGCTATGATGTTGCTGGTGTTTTTTTGAGTTTTTGGAAGGATGAATCAGCTGGCTCTAAAGCAGAGAATCGCTGTTGCTCATTGGAATCGCTTTTAGACGCGAGAAAAGTTGCTGCTAAAATTGGTATTCCGCTTTTTACTTTAGATTTTTCCGTGCCATTTAAAAAAGCGGTAGTTGATAATTTTTTAAGTGAATATGCTGCTGGCCGAACGCCTAATCCCTGTGTTGTTTGTAACAAGAAAATTAAAGTTGGTCGCTTAATAAATTATGCTGTTAAGATGGGTTTTGATTATGTTGCTACCGGCCACTATTTAAAAATTAAAAAAGTGGGGAAATCACATCAATTATATAAAGCCAAGGATAAACTCAAAGATCAGTCATATTTTCTCTATACTTTTTCTCAAGAAGAACTTCAACACCTCCTATTTCCTTTAGGTGGTTATGTAAAACCGCAAGTTCGTAAATTAGCCGCTAAATTTGATTTAGAAGTAGCCGCAAAACCAGAGAGCCAAGATATTTGTTTTTTATCTGGCGCCCATAATGAATTTTTAAAAAAGTATTTACAACTAACGCCTGGTCCGATTAAGCTTTTAGAAACTAAAAAAGAAATTGGTCAGCATCAAGGTTTGCCACTTTATACGATTGGTCAGAGAAGGGGAATTGAAATTGGTGGGACCGGCCCTTATTACGCCGCTAAATTAGATTACCGCCATAATATTTTGTATGTCGTTCAAAATTGGGATGGCGAGATTTTATATAAGGATAACTTAGCCGCTAAAAAAGTTAATTGGCTTAGCGGTAAAATACCGAAGCGGACTTTTAAATGCCAGGCAGTTATTCGTTATGGTCATCCGGCTGTTCCTTGCGTCGTCTCTCCTAAGAGTGAAACTGAATATATTGTTAAATTTACCAAGCCGCAAAGAGCAGTTACCCCTGGTCAGAGCGTTGTTTTCTATAATAAACAGCAAGTGCTGGGCGGAGGGATAATAAAATGATATAATTCTTCCCATAATTAAAACTAAGGATAAAAATAACTATGGCTCAAGAATTAACATCCGTTTTTAAACGTATTCAGGACAAGAAAAAAGAACAGCGCGACCTTAAATCAATGTATCGAGATGCGCTTTCGGTTCATGGTGAGTATCAGAAAGTTCTGGAAGAATTAGAAGATTTAAAAATTAAAAAGAAACAAATTGAGGCTGGTATTAAAGCTGACTTTAAAGAAGAGTTTGATAAACTTGAAGGTTTAAAGCTTAATATCGCTTCTGATAACCAATTGCTCAGTGATTTAGCGCTGAACCAGTTTGTTAGCGGAGAACTGACCAAGTTAGTAGATGAGAATAAAGTTGAATACGAGCCAATTTTTACTGTTAAGTTTAAGAAGATGTAAATTAGAAATTTTAGATAACAAAAAACAGGCCAAGTTTGGTCTGTTTTTTTAGTACTCATTGATGATAGGCAAAAAGTACCCGGAGCGGGATTCGAACCCGCATGGCCTCTCGGCCGCGCGATTTTGAGTCGCGTTCGTCTACCAGTTCCGACATCCAGGCAATCTAATTTTCGTATGTTTGTTACGAATATCAGTATAATAAACATCGTTTAGATTGTCAAAAGCTAGCCTTTAATATATAATTGGATTATATCAATATTCTTGCTAATTATGGGAAAAGTTATTGCGGTTGTTAATCAAAAAGGCGGTGTAGGCAAAACTACGACCTCAGTCAATCTGAGTGCTTATTTGGCTAGTTTTGATAAAAAAGTTTTGCTGATTGACCTTGACCCGCAGGCTAATGCTACTTCTGGCCTAGGTCTTGATCATCGTAATTTAGAAGCAGGCATTTACGAGGCGCTTTTAGGTATGAAGCCCTTTAATCAGATTATCAAGCGCACTATGCAGAATGGTTTTAAAATTGCTCCAGCAACCCTGTCTTTAGCGGGTGCCGGTATTGATTTGGTTGGTATGGAAAACAGGGAATTTCGCTTAGCCAATATTATTGAAGACGTAAAAAAAGACTATGATTTTTTAATTATTGATGGACCGCCTTCACTTGGGCTTTTGACAGTTAATAGTTTAGTAGCCGCTGATGAAGTTTTAATTCCAATTCAGAGTGAATATTTTGCGCTTGAAGGTTTAAGTCAGTTACTAGAAACTATTAGCTTGGTACAGAATAATCTTAAACCGGAATTAAGTATCATGGGCGCAGTTATTACGATGTTTGATAGGCGCAATAAATTATCTGAGTCAGTGATGGAAGAATTATATAAATATTTTCCTAATCGAATTTTCCGTTCCGTTATTCCGCGTAGCGTTCGCTTAGCTGAAGCACCAAGTTATGGCCGAACTATAATGCAATATGACCCAAAATCTAAAGGTGGTCGGGCTTACGAAAATTTAGCGAAAGAAATAATCGCTTTTGAAAAATAAAAAATATGGCACAAGGACTGGGCAGAGGATTAGGTTCTCTAATTCCGAAAAAAACTATGGCTTACGGACAGAACCCTTTTCATGAGGAGGGCTCTATCGTTCCAGAAAGCGTTGTTGTTCATGACAATGAGCGTATTTTAAAAGTTAGTCCAAATAAAATTGATTTTAACCCCTATCAGCCGCGTACCAGTTTTGCCGATGGTGCTTTAAATGATTTAGCAGAATCTATTAAAGAGCACGGAATTATCCAGCCACTTATTGTTACTAAGAAAGGCGATAGGTTTGAGCTTATTGCCGGTGAAAGACGTTTGCGCAGCTCTAAGTTAATTGGTCTTACTGAAGTTCCGGTTATTGTTCGTGAAGAAAATGATCAAAAAAAATTAGAAGTTGCGCTTATTGAGAACTTACAGCGTGAAGATTTGAATCCGATGGAAACAGCGCGCGCTTATAAAAGATTAATTGACGAATTTAATATTACTCAGGAAGAAGCTTCTAAGAAAGTCGGCAAAGCTCGTTCCAGCGTAGCTAATGCCTTACGCCTACTTACCTTACCACTTGAAGCTCAAAATGCCCTATCAGGAGGGAAAATTACCGAAGCACACGCTAAGTACCTTTTAGGTATAGAGGGAACAGAGAAGCAGTTAAGCATGCTTAATAAGATTTTACGCCACGACTTAACGGTAGCAGAGACTGATAAGGAAATTAAGCGTTTAGGCGGAACTAAAGCCGCTAAGGCCAAAGATTATTTTGATAGAGCCAAAGAAGATGAACTCAGTGAGCTTTTTAGCACCAAGGTTGAAATTAAACGCCAAGGGAAGGGTGGAAAATTGATTATTGATTTTTATAGTGAAGACGAACTTGGTGAAATATTGACAAAAATAAGAAAATAGTGTATAATTGTAGGATAAATTAGAACTTTTAAAATAACCAAAATAAATTCAGAAGTCATGGCTAAAAAAGATGATTTAGGCGCAAATTTGTGCTGGATTTTTATTGTTTCTTTAGCAGTGGGCTTATTATGCGGAATCACTGCCGAAGCCACCCACTGGCTACTTAATGTAGCGTTGGGTATTGTAATGGGATTTCTATCTTTGGTATCGCTCTCATCGGCATTTTTGTCGAAGTAACAACAACAATATTTTTAATTAGATAAAACAGAGTCTCAAAGGAGGCTCTTTTTTTTATTCAAAAGAACACTTTCCGCCTTATCTGCCTAGTTGTCAGTCTGTCCGCTGTATATTAAAATAATAAGACAAATATCAAGAAAATTTAAACTCTAAAAATGTCTTTTGTTCACCTCCACAATCATACGCATTATTCCTTGCTTGACGGTCTTACTAAGATCGACGAGATGGTTAACTATGCTAAAGAACAGGGTTCGCCGGCGGTTGCAATTACTGACCATGGTTCAATGTATGGCGTCATTGAATTTTATCAAAAGGCAAAAAAAGCAGGAGTAAAACCAATTATCGGTGTGGAAGCCTATTTAGCGCCTAATTCTCGTTTTGACAAGAACACCAAAGAAGACGGTCGCAGTAATCACTTAGTTTTACTTGCCAAAAATAATGAGGGCTATAATAACTTAATTAAGTTGGTATCCGCCGCGCATATTGAAGGTTTTTATTATAAGCCACGTATTGATTGGGAGCTTTTAATACAACACCATGAGGGGCTAATTGCTTCTAGTGCTTGTTTAGCGGGAGAAATTTCTCGTCTGATTATGGCCGATAAGCTTAAAGAGGCCGAAGAAAGAGCTTTGGCTTATAATGAATTATTTGGACAAGGAAATTACTATTTAGAATTAATGGATCATCCGGAGTTAGCTGAATTAGAAAAGGTTAATGCCGAGTTACTGAAGATTTCTCAAAAAACAGGCATCCCAGTTATTGCGACTAATGATGTCCATTATTTTAAAAAAGAAGACGCCGAAGCTCAGGACATCCTTTTATGTTTACAGAATAAAAAGAAACTATCCGATACTGACAGAATGACCATGGTTGGCCATGGTGATTACTCTATGCGCTCTAATGCGGATATGATTGCCGCCTTTAAACATGTTCCGGAAGCGATCACTAATACTCTTAAGATTGCTGAAATGTGCAATGTTGAGTTAGAACTTGGTAATATTCAGTTACCGCATTTTGATGTGCCGGCTGGTTATGATGGCAATTCTTATTTGCGCTCTTGGTGCGAAAACGGAGTTTTTAAGCGTTATCCTGGGGCGACCACGGAAGAATTAGAGCGCGTTAAAGAACGCCTTGATTATGAGTTGTCTGTGATTGCCAAGATGGGCTGGCCGGCATATTTTTTAATTGTAGCTGATTTCTTAAAATGGTCGCGTGATAACAAGATTGTGGTTGGCCCGGGTCGCGGCAGCGCAGCTGGTTCTTTAGTTTGCTATTTAACTGGCATTACCAATCTTGATCCTTTAAAATATGATTTGTTGTTTGAAAGATTTTTAAACCCCGAACGTGTTTCTATGCCTGATATTGACATGGATTTTGCTGATGCTCGTCGAGCAGAAGTATTAAATTACGTTGGCGAGAAATACGGCCATGATCATGTAGCTCAGATAATTACTTTTGGAACTATGGCTGCCCGCGCCGCGGTTCGTGATGTCGGCCGCGTACTTGATGCGCCTTATGACTATTGTGACAAAATTTCCAAAAGTATTCCGATGTTTACTAAATTGGAAGAAGCAATTAAGACAGTTCCAGAAGTCAGGGAGATGTACCAAAACGAGCCGATGGCAAAAAAAATTCTTGATTATGCTAAGCGTCTTGAGGGTGTGGCTCGCCATACCTCGACTCATGCCTGTGGTGTTTTGATTACCGATAAGCCTTTAACGGAATATGTACCAATCCAGCATGCCTCCTCTTCGGATGATTCTATTATTTCTCAGTATTCTTTACATCCTGTTGAAGACTTGGGTTTGTTGAAGATGGATTTTTTGGGGCTTAAAAATTTAACTATTATTGAATCGGCTTTAAGAATTATTAAAAATACACGCGGCCTAGAAATTGATATTGATAAAATTCCTTTGGATGATGCTAAAACTTATCAGTTATTTCAAGCAGGAGAGACAACGGGTGTTTTTCAATTTGAGTCTTCGGGGATGAAGCGTTACTTGCGCGAACTAAAGCCGACTGTTTTTGAAGATATTATTGCCATGGTTGCCTTATATCGCCCGGGGCCGATGGAGTGGATTCCAGACTATATCGCTGGTAAACATGAAAAGAAAAAAGTTTCTTATTTACATCTCAAACTTGCTCCAATTTTAGAAAAGACTTATGGCGTTGCCATTTATCAGGAGCAGGTTATGCAGATCGCTCGTGATTTAGCGGGATTTACAATGGGTCAAGCGGATGTTTTACGTAAAGCGATGGGCAAGAAAATTGCTGCTCTTTTAGCCGAGCAAAAAGAGAAGTTTATTGACGGTTGTGTTAAAAATGGTATTTATAAAGAATTAGCGGAGAAAGTTTTTTCTTTCATCGAACCTTTTGCTGGCTACGGTTTTAATCGTAGTCACGCCGCTTGTTATGCCATGATTGGTTATCAAACCGCCTATTTAAAGGCACATTGGCCGGTAGAGTTTATGGCAGCGTTACTTACCTCTGATCAGGGCGATACGGATAGAATTGCGATTGAGATTGATGAGTGTCGTAATATGGGCATTAAAATTATGGCTCCCGATGTTAACGAATCGTTTGGGACTTTTACTGTTGTCACTCCGGGAACCAAGGAAAATAAGATTGTAAATTCTGATACCGTAGTTGATACTATTCGTTTTGGACTTAAAGCGATTAAAAATGTTGGCGAGCATATTGTTGATGAGTTGATCAAAGAACGCAAGGCAGCTGGTCCTTATGAAGATGTCTTTGCTTTATTGGAAAGAGTAACAGACAAGGATTTAAATAAGAAATCTCTAGAAAGCTTAATTAAGAGCGGAGCGATGGATAGTTTTGGCGAACGCGGCTTGATGTTAGCTAATATAGAAAGATTCTTAAGCTTCAATAAAGAAGAAGCTAAGAATAAGGAGAGTCGCCAAGAAAGTTTGTTTGGCGCTATTTCGGAAATTAGCCATGCTCATCCAACTTTACTTGATGCAGCGCCGGCAGCCCAAAATGAAAAATTAGCTTGGGAGAAAGAACTGTTAGGGTTATATGTTAGTGAACATCCTTTTAATTTATTTAAGCGCTATTTATCTGGTTACGCCTTGCCGCTTAGCAGCTTAGCTTCACGCAAAGGAGACGATAGGACTATCACGGCCGGGATTATTTCTAATGTAAAAAAAATAATTACCCGCAAAGGCGATTCAATGATTTTTGTTAAATTAGAAGACGCCTCTTCTTCGGTAGAAATTTTAGTTTTTCCAAGGTTATATAAAGAAACAATGGAAATGTGGTTGGATGGTCGAGCGGTTATTTTGGCAGGCAAGGTTTCAGAAAAAGACCAGGATATCAAGTTTCTGGCGGATAAGGCTATGCTTTTAGATTTGACTGATCCGGCTGCCTCGCTTGATAATTTTAAAAAAATGTTGCTTGACTCGCCGGCGCCGCGCCGCCCTTATCAGAATAGCCAAGGCTATGTTGTTAAGAAAGTGGAAAAAACTGAGGTTAGTGTCGCCCCTGTTAAACAGGCAATTGCCGAACCCGGAGACAACCCTTTGCGTTTGGTATTTTTGAAAGATATTTCTGTTAATGATTTAGCAGGATTAAAAAATATATTTTCTATTTTTCCTGGAAATGACGAAGTTTATTTTCAAGTGGTGGAAGAAAGCAAGTATAAGATTATAAAAACTGCTTTTCGGGTTGCTAATAATGATAATTTACATGCTAAAATACGTGAAGATTTTTCAGCAAACTTGCGAATTGCTGGTTAAAGATAAAAAAAGTGATTTTTTATTGTTTAGGTTTCTATTTTTTGTTATAATAGGATTAGCCCTGATGGCTAGTTCTATTTTTTTATTGTCTAGCTACACTTCATAAAATACAAAAAATAATTTTCTCTAATTCTACTATGCCTACAGCAGTTAAAAAAAAGAAAAAAGATTCTACGTCCTCGGTCGCGAAGCCTAAATCTGTGAAGAAAGCGGTTAAAAGAACTAAGCCCACAGCTAAGACGGAAATAAAAAAAGAAGAGACGGCGAAAAAGGCTAAATCAATAGTAGTTGATGTTATTAAAGATGAGGAAATAGACGATGAAACTTTCTTTTCTGACGACTCCCTATCTAAAAATAGCTGGGGTGATTTAGGCTCAATTGAAGCTGATGAGGATGGCGCCTGGATTGATCCTTCAAAAGAGATAAATGATGAAAAAATACGAGATAATATTGAAGGAGTTGATAAACAGAAGCAATTTTTCTCTAGTTTGGCGTCTGGTTTGCATCAAAGAGTAGAACAAATTGAAAATTCCGATAAAGATGAAGGTATTGATATGATGGATGATGATGTTGTGGATGTTAAGCCGCGGAAAAGCATCAGTCTTTATCGCAGTCTAGTTTGGAAATTTTTGTTGCTAGTTGGCTTTTTAGCTGCTTTAGTTTTTTATTTTTCCTTTTCCAAATTAGTTATCATTGTTACTCCGCAGGTTGAAGCGATGAGCGATAATATATTTTTGAAAATAACCTCCGATAAGGCCACCTCAACACAATTAATTACTGACGCTAGAGAAAAGATAAGCGGTTCAGTAAGTGAAATTGAATTGACGGTTAGCAAGACTTATTCAGCTACTGGTGAAGAGTTTACCGGAGAACAGATAAGCGGCCATGTTCGCATTATTAATAAATATACTAAATCGCAGTCTTTGGTAGCGACTACTCGTCTGCTTTCCTCTGATGGAAAATTATTTAGAATCAAGGAGGCAGTGACGGTTGCTCCAGGCGAGGAAGTAGAGGTTGAAATTTATACAGATACCGTTAATCAATCAATGGCTATTAGTCCAACCCGTTTTACGATTCCTGGGTTATGGGTAGGGCTGCAGGATAAAATTTATGCCCAGAGTGATGAAGCTTTTGTTTATGCTCAGAAAATTAAAAAATATGTAAAAGCTTCGGATATTCAACTTGCAAATAGTGAGGCGGCCGATCTTATTTTAGCAAGAGCTAAGGAGATTAAGCCCCTTAATACTCAGGATAAGCTGCTGTATCAAGTGATTGAACCTTTTGAAATGACCATGAGTGCTGAGGCAGGGGATGAAGTTGAAGAATTTGAGATGTCAGCTAAAGCTAAAGTTGTAGTTGTTTCTTTTTCGGTAGAAGAAATTGCGAAGCTAGCAGCAGCTAAATTAAATATCGTTGTCCCAGATGATAAAGAGTTAGCTGAGTTTGATGAAAAAAGCTTGAACTATGTTCTGGAGAATTATGATAGCGACGAAGGATCGGCCACGCTTAAAGCTTCCTTTTCCGGAACAATGGTTTTAAAGAGTAATGCTGAAGTTATTGATAGGGAAGATTTAATTAATCTTAACGCCGAACAAATTAAAACCTATTTGCGCGATTATCCAGAAATTGGGAGTTATGAGTTAGAATTTTATCCGCCCTTTGTAAAACGGGCACCGCATTTGGTAGATAGGATAGAGATAAAAATAAAGCAACAGTAATTTATAAATACTTAAAACCCGCCGATTGGCGGGTTTTTTGTAAAAATTTATGTAAGGAGAATCAAAAGAATTTAAAGAAGCTGCTCGAATTCTTCTTCGCTGGCTTAGCTGGTTTAGCGTTGTATATTTTTTGCGCTTCTTTGGCCGTTTTTCCTTTTATAATCATAGCGCTTAAAGCTTGAGCAAGTCGGATAGCTTCGTCTAAGCTTCTTTGGTGTAGATTACGTCCTATGGCCAATCCAGAGCTTCTACCAATTTGTAACTGTAGTTCTAAGAAGGTAAATAAATCTTTAGCCGGCTGTTTGGACCCGCCAACGCAAATAACTTTAGTTTTTCCAGCCGCTTCAGTTGCTTCTTGGAATTTTTTAGCAGCTAAATTTTTATCCTTAGCTTTGTATGGATATTTCACTTTAACAAAATCAGCGCCTAAACAAGAAGCAACACCAGCTCCGCCGGCGATAGTATGAATATTATCTTCATCAATGCCTTTGCCGCGCGGATACATCCACATAATAGCCAAGAGCCCAGCTTTATGGGCTTGATTGATTGCTTTAGCGGCTCTAGCGAGCATCTGTGCTTCATATTTTCCACCTAAGAAAACAGTGTACCCAATACCAACTATTTTTAATCCGCTTCTTTTTTTAAATTCGATAACATCCTCAACTTTCCACAAAGGCTTGCTTGAGTCTTTTTCTTCGTTAGGGCCCAAGTTAGTGCGACCGTTCATTTTTACAATGTAAGGAGTGTTAAAATAGTTTTGCCCGTATTGAGCGATTAAGCCTAGATGGGTAGCTAAAACGCCGCCATTTGAGGAGGCAGCGATGCGAAACAGGTGTTCGGGATTATTATCTTCTTTAGCGATACCAACCCCAAAGAAATCATCATTAAGATGTTCCATTTTTTGGTCACCAGCAATTAACAAAAGACGGCCACTGCCACTAGTAGCGAGGCGCAGATTTTTTTGATATTCCGCCTTTTTTTCGGCAGGAACGCTTAAAGGAGTGTTGATGTCCGGCATATTTTTATAGGTATTTTTGAGGATATTTATAAATTTAGCGCTCTATGCTATGATTTAAGCAAAAGTACCGGCGCTTTTAGTGTTCGGCTATATTATACCATACATATGGATAAAAATAAAAATTTAGAAGAGGATCGTTTGCGTTCCTACGATGATCCAACAGGTGTTAGTTGGCGAGAAATGAATTTTGGTTTATGGATAGCTGAACATCGTCGCTTATTAACAAGAGCAACTACTGTTTTTTTGATTTTACTTTCTGCTTTCTTTTTTATCTATTCAACTTATGCCTACATAATTTATTTTATGCGCGGGCCGATAGATAATCAGCCGGAAAATCAAGTAGTTTCTCCGCGCAATGTTGTTGATAGTCCGGTTTTAGAAGTGGTGCGCGCCTTGCCTCGGGGGAGTGATTATGATTTAACAATTAAGATTAAAAATCCCAATGATAACTTCTGGGCAGATTTTAGTTACTGCTTTTATCAGGGTGAGACAAAATTAGAGTGCAGCCAATCTTTTCTATTGCCATCAGAGGAAAAACAAATCATGTTGCTTGGATCTAAAATTACTACTTCTGCTGGCTTATCTTTTAAAATAGAAGATATTTTTTGGAACCGAATTAATAGGCGGGTGATCCCTGATTGGCCGGCATTTTTAGCGGAAAGAACAGATTTTATTATATCCGATGTTCAATTTCTTAACGCATCTAAAAGCGGCTTATCAGAACTTGTTAAATTTAACACTTTAGAGTTTTCCATCTATAATCACTCGGCTTATAATTATTTTGAAGCGCCCTTAGAAATTTTACTTTATTCGGGAGGTCAGTTAATTGGAGTAGAGCGCCATTTAATTAATAATTTTATGGCGGGAGAAGCTAGGGAAATAAAAATAAGTTGGCCCGGAGATATTGGCAATGTAGATGATATTAAAATTACTCCACGTATTCATGTTATTCAAGATGATGTTTATCTAAAATACGGCAGTAATTAGTATGTGGCATCGTCTTAAAATTCATTTTCATAATTTTGATTGGATATTGCTGGCAGCAGTCTTGTTGTTGATTTCTTTTGGTTTAGTTGAAATTTATAGTGTCGCTTTAGGGCGCGGCAGTTTAGACTTGTTAAATTTCCGCAAACAGGTGTTATTCGCCGGTTTTGGTGTTTTATTATTATTTGCTTTTTCTTTTTTAGATTATTATTTTTTACGAAGTTTGAGCCGCTATCTTTTCTTTTTTGGAATTATTTTCTTGGTTTCTGTTCTGATTTTTGGAGATACAGTGCGCGGTACTAAAGGTTGGTTTAATTTCGCCGGCTTTAGCCTGCAGCCAGTGGAGTTTATCAAGATAATATTAATTATTTTTTTATCTGATTATTTCTCCTCACTGGCCACGAAGGTAAAAACAACTCGACATTTTCTTGCCTCGGCTGTCTTTATGCTGGTCTTTGTTGGTCTAGTTATGCTGCAACCAGATTTTGGTTCGGCATTGATTCTAATTTCTATCTGGCTGGTTTTAATTATGGCGGCCGATTTTAATTTGAAATATTTTGCCGTGATCGGCCTTATTGGCGTGGTATTGTTTACTTCGGCTTGGTTTTTATTTTTTAAGGATTATCAGAAAGAGCGTATTATGACATTTATTAATCCGACGGCTAATTCTTTAGAATCTGGTTATAATATTTCCCAGGCGATTATTGCAATCGGTTCTGGAGGACTCATGGGTAAAGGCGTTGGTTTTGGTTCGCAATCACAACTGAAGTTTTTGCCAGAAGCGCAAAATGATTTTATTTTTGCGGTTATTGCTGAAGAATTAGGATTTTTAGGGGTTGTTTTGGTGTTATTTTTCTTTTCTTTACTTTTTTTTAGAGCATTTAAAATTCTTAAGAAGACTAACAATGATTTTGGAATCTATTTCCTAATTGGTGCCTGTGGCTTGATTTTTATTCAAATGTTTATTAATATTGGTATGAATCTAGGCATTATGCCAGTTGTCGGCTTACCTATGCCCTTTGTTAGCTATGGGGGGAGTTCATTATTATCTTTAATGATAATTGTGGGTATAATGCAGAATATTATAATTAAATCAAAAACTAGCTATTAAAACTATGGAAGTAAAATTATCCGCCCAAAAGCGTGAAAAAAATGAAAAATTAGATAAAAATCACCTAGCTGCCGTTATTTATGGCAATAATGTTGAGAATCAGTCTTTAAAAATTAATAAAATGGAGTTTGAGAAAGTTTTCGCTAATGCTGGTGAATCAAATTTGATTAAATTAGATTTTGGTTCTGGTCCAGTTAATGTTTTAGTTAAGGATACTCAGAAGGATGTTATGAAAGGCACCTTTACTCATGTTGACTTTTACCAAGTTAATATGAAGGAAAAACTTAACGTAGAAATTCCTTTAGAATTTGAGGGAGAATCTAAAGCGGTTAAAGAATTGGGCGGAACTTTGGTTAAGGAAGTCCATGAGATTAAAGTAGAGTGTTTGCCAACAGACTTAGTTGACCATATTGTTGTCGACGTTACAGTTTTGCAGAGCTTCGATGATGTTATTAGAATTAGTGATCTGCCTTTACCTAAGGGCATGGAGATTCTAGATGAAATAGCCACAATTGTCGCCAGGGTTGAAGAACCAAAGGCAGAGGAAGCTCCAGCTGAGGTTGCGGCTCCGACAGAGGCTGTTCCAGCCGCCCCAGTAGAAGAAGAAAAGAAATAAATTTGTTTTGTTGATAAAAAAGTCGCCTGTTTATTAGGCGGCTTTTTTGATAATGATGAAACGGTTTTTTTGACGTAAATCTTTTTTAATTTCCGAGGTTGATTGCTTGATAGAGGTTCTTGCTAGTTTGGTTATTTTACTTGTTTGCGCCGGATCGATTTCACAGATAAGAAATAATGAACGCAGTGGCCAGGAATTTATTTGTTTAAAAAGTTGGCGATAATAGTCTAAGCCGTCGCGCCCGCCATCAAGCGCTATCTTTGGTTCGCGCTTAATGCTTGATTCGGCTTTTATTTGCTTGGGCGTGAGGTAGGGAAGATTAGCCGCTATAAATAAATCGTATCCTCTGTAATTTTTCGTTGGAATTTTATCAAGTAGATTACTTCTTATAAATTTGATTTTTCTACTAAGTTTTTGTTCGCTAGCGTTTAGCTTGGCGACTTTTAGAGCTGGTGTGGAAATATCAATTCCTAAAAAAATAGTTTTAGTAAATGATTTAGATAAGCGCTTTAGTTCTTGTGCTAAGCTAACAACAATCGCGCCTGAGCCAGTTCCCACATCAACGACTAAGGGCTTGGTGTTAGCCGGTAGGCTTGTTAATTTGTCTTTTAAAATATCAATAATTAGTTCTGTTTCTGGGCGTGGGATTAGGACTAAAGGTGAAACTTTTAAATTAAGACCATAGAATCCCTGTTGTTTAATTAGATAGGGCAGAGGCCAGTTAGCATGACGTTTTTTTTCTAATTTTTTGAAGTTAAGTACGGCCTGGTTACTAATTATTAACTCAGGGTGGGTTAGGAGGTATTCGCGACTTTTATTTAAAACAAAACCTAGAATAGTTTCTGCTTCCAGACGAGGCAGGGAGGAATTATTTAATATGTTTTGAGTGGTAATCATCAGTTTTGTAACCGTTAGTTTACTCAGCTTGTTGTTGTTCTTTAGCGGCTTTTTTAAGAGAGGTAACTATCTCTTCAATGTCGCCTTCCATGATTCCGCTTAAATTATGCCAAGACATGTTGACACGATGGTCGGTAACGCGATCTTGAGAAAAATTATAGGTTCTAATTTTATCAGAACGATCGCCACCACCAATTTGGCTTTTACGGGCGCTTGATTCTTGAGCCATTCTTTCCTCTTCTTGTTTAGCAAGAATACGGGAGCGTAGAACTTGTAAGGCCTTTTCTTTATTTTGGTGTTGGGATTTTTGGTCTTGGCAGCTAACGATAATCCCAGTTGGAATATGTAAAACACGAATTGCCGAGTAGGTAGTGTTAACGCTTTGCCCGCCTGGTCCGCTTGAACAAAAAGTATCAATTCTAATATCAGATTGTTTAATTTCAACATCAACTTCTTCTGCTTCTGGTAAAACAACAACCGTAGCAGTTGAAGTGTGAACGCGCCCTTGTTTTTCTGTTTCTGGAACGCGCTGAACGCGATGAGTGCCAGCCTCAAAACGTAGAAGGCCGTAAGCACCCTCACCCTTAACTTCAAAAAGAATTTCTTTATAGCCGCCGATGCCAAGCACGCTGGAATCAATTAGGCTCATTTTCCAGCCTTTATTTTCACAGAAGCGGGAATACATACGAAATAAATCACCAGCAAATAGAGCAGCCTCATCGCCGCCTGCACCGGCACGAATTTCAATAATAGCATTCTTTTTGTCATTGGGGCTGGCAGGATGAACTTCTTCTTCAACTTCCTCTTTTAAGCGCTCGGCTTTAACTTCTAATTCTGCTAGCTCTTCTTGGGCAATTGCTTTAAATTCAACATCGTCGTTGCCGTTTATGATGGCTTGGTTTTCTTGAATATTTAGTAGAGTTTTTTCTAAATCCAAAATCAGCGCTATTGCCTTTTTTAAGCTAGCGTGTTCTTGGGAGAGCTTGATGAGCCCAGCTTGATCTTTCATCATTTCTGGGTCAGACAGCTTATTTTCCAGCTCGGCAAATTTTGTTTTAATATTGTCGTACATAAGACTTAAATAAATAATTGGGTAGCAAAAAAGCAATCAGTCATAATCATTCTAACACGAAATAGGCAGGATGATTAAGCCCGATTGCTTTTTTAGCTTTTTATCTATTGTTTGCCAAGGCGAACCTGGGCGATCCTTTTAATGTCTTTAGTAGTCTTAACAACAACTTCTTTATTAGACTTTTCGGCGGCTCTTTTGGCGCGCTTAACCTTCTTACCAGGGGTGGCAGGAGCGTCAGTTTTAGCTTGAACCTTGGCGGTAAATTTCTCAACGCGACGGGCGCTGTCAACTAACTTTTGCTTACCAGTATAGAAAGGATGACACACAGAACAGAGCTCAACCTTGATTTCTGGTTCAGTTGATCCGGTTTTGAAGGTGTTGCCGCAGACGCAAGTCACTAGGCAGTCTTCGTAGTACTTTGGGTGGATATCGCTTTTCATAAATAAAAAAAATTTTATCTATTTTTAATAAAATTTGGACTATTCGTTATTTTTCTTTTGTGTTATGATTATGTTATCATAACTTGTAAATTTAATCAATAGCTATAATAATACGGGGCTTTTAGGCACCTATTTTTCTGGTCTATGAACAAAATTCATAATATTGCCAAAAATACATCTTATTTAACATTAGCCCTAATAATCCAAAAGGTCATTTCCTTTTCCTACTTTACCTTATTAGCCCGCTATTTGGGTCCGGCTGATTTAGGCAAATATTATTTTGCTATTTCCTTTACTACTATTTTTGCTATTTTCATTGATTTAGGGCTGGCTAACGTTATTATCAGGGAGGTCGCTAAAGAAGGAAGTAAGGCGGGAAGACTACTTGCTAATATTTTAGGATTAAAGCTGCCCTTAGCCTTTCTGTCGCTCCTGATTGCGGTTGTGATTATTAATTTCTCTCACCCCGATCCGCTGGTTAAGACCTTGGTTTATATTTCTTGTATTTCCATGGTGTTAGATTCTTTTACTTCTACATTTTTTGCTGTTGTTCGTGGTTTTCATAATTTAAAATATGAAAGCATCGCCTCTATTGTTTTTCAGATCATAGTTTTAATTGTCGGTTATGGCGCCTTGTTGCTTGGTTACGGACTAGTAGCGGCGATGTCTGCCCTAGCCTTAGCCAGCTTGTATAATTTCTTTTACTCTTTCTGGGTAACGGCGCGGCGTATAAAATTAAAAATTAGTTTGGCTTGGGATAAGGAATTATTGAAAGATATTGCTCGTATTGCTTGGCCTTTTGCGGTTTATGCAATTTTTCAACGCTTTTATACTTATTCAGATTCAGTGCTTCTGGCTTTTTTTGCTGGTGACGAGCAGGTTGGTTTATATCAGGTTGCTTTTAAAATAATTTTTGCGCTGCAGTTTTTGCCACTTGCCTTTACCGCTTCTTTATATCCAGCTCTGAGTGCTTACTGGCAGTATAATCGTAGTCAATTAGCAGTTACTTTTGAGCGTGCCTTGAATTATCTGGTAATTATTTCTTGGCCAATTATTTTTGGCGTTGTTTTATTGGCTGATAAAATTGTCTTATTATTTAAAGGTGGTTATGGTGGCGCGGTTTTACCTTTAAGGATTACTATTATTGCTCTTTTTTTCATCTTTGCTAATTTTCCTATTGGTTCGTTGCTTAACGCTTGCGATAGACAACGGCGCAATACTTGGAATATGGGAATCGTTGCAGTTGTTAGTATTCTAATGAATTTAGCACTTATCCCGCGTTTTCAAGCGGTCGGTGCAAGCGTAGTAGTTTTAATTACTAATATTTTAATGTTTTTCTTGGGAATAGCAGCCATAAATGGTATAATGCCATATAGTTGGCGTAGAAATTTAATTGTGTTTGCTAAGACAATTATTGCCTCAGTTTTGATGGGTGTTCTAATATTTTTAGGAAAAGCTTATTTAAATGTTTTTTTATTAGTTATTTTGGGAGCAATTTCATATTTTCTCGCTCTTTATGCCTTAGGCGGCTTTAGGCGCGCCGATCTGGCAAGCGTCTTCAAATCTTTTCGTCTATGAAAACCCTGCTTATCACCTTAGAATATCCTCCGTTTAAAGGAGGCGTTGCTAATTATTATTCTAATTTAGCTAAGTATTGGCCGATTGGAGAAAGAATTACCATTTTAGACAACAGTCAAGGCAAGCTTGTCTCTTCTAAAGGTTTATTTCCTTGGTTGAAATCAGTTAGCACCATTTTGAAATGGCACAGAGAAAATGACTTCGACCACTTACTAGTTGGCCATATATTACCATTAGGAACAGCGGCGATTATCGCTGCTTTTATTCATCCTTTTTCTTTTTCTTTAATTTTACATGGTCTAGATTTTTCTTCAGCAATTAGTAGCTGGCGTAAGCGTTTCTTGACTAGATTAATCTTGCGCCGAGCCCAGAATATTATTTGCGCTAATTCTTATACAGCTGATTTAGTGCGCCAGTTTGATAAAAAGTTGAATAATAAGGTGTCGGTGGTTAATCCGGGGGTAGAGTCAATTATTCCTGAAGAGAATTGTAATAAATTAAAGGAATTAAAAGAGCGGTATAGCTTGGAGGGGAAGTTTGTATTATTTTCTTTAGGCAGATTAGTTGCTCGCAAAGGATTTGATACTGTTATTAAGGCACTGAGTGGCAGTGATTTAGATGTCCAAAATTTAGTTTATTTTATTGCTGGATTAGGACCAGAAGAGCATAATTTACGTTCACTGGCCGCCGTTTCTCCTTTAAAGAATCAAATATTTTTTCTAGGAGGCATAACTGAAGAGGAAAAATGGTGTTGGCTTTATGCTTGTGATG
>CAZZBQ010000001.1:75501-77275 GCA_964652745.1 uncultured Gammaproteobacteria bacterium | reverse complement strand
CTTTTTAGCGCAGAAAAACCAATCATAACAATGCATTTCATCTTTACTCTCCATTCTCTCTTTAGCAACGCCACAAGAACCAGCGGTAGGGACAATTGCCTCATCTCTCGGGCGCCAGTCAGCTGGAGTAGTAATAGAAAATTTATCAACGAGCTGCATGGCAACTAATGTTCTATGCAGCTCATTAAAATTACGACCAAAACTAAGTGGGTAATAAATAATGGAAGGTACCTATTTTCTTTAATAATTATTTTATTGAATGATCTTTATTTATTAAATAAGTAAAGTTATTAATATAACTATTTTTTGTTCCGCAATCTCATACTAATAATCGCTAAAATCAGAAATATTAACCCAAACCAAACATGTAGGTGAATAATTAATTCTCTAGAAGGTCCTTGACCTAAAATATAATTAACAAAAAGAGGAATTGATGTTAATAATAAAATTATAAAAGTTGTTGTTCGAATACTGTCAAGAGTTTTATTATTAGCCATAATATTAATTATTTTAAAATATTTATTTACCTATTAACTATAACATTTATTTTTTTAAAAGTCATTTTATAATACAGATATTTGCTATTAACCTAATGGTAATATATACTTAGATTATCTAACTATTATTTCAATTATATATGAACGATATAGATGAGTTTGTCGATTTAGTGTTTGTAATAAACCGACTAACCAAAGAAGGGCTAGAAAATGAAAAAGGTTCGCCATCTTATATTCAATTACAGGCCTTGTCATTTATATCCCGTCAGAAAAAACCAATCATAAAAAGTGTTGCCGAGTATTTAAACATTACCGCGCCATCAGCTACTTTTTTGATAAACAATTTAATAAAACTAGAACTAGTTAATCGCTTACGCAATATTCAAGACAAAAGAATGGTGCATTTAGTTATTAGTAAAAAGGGCGAAAAAGAGTTAGCAAAAAGTTTTTTGAAATCAAAAAAACACTTATATAAAAAATTATCCCTTTTATCAGCTAAAGAACGCCAAAGTTTTATCCTTATTTTGAAAAAAATTTACTTATTATTAACAGCAGAAAAAAATGAACATTAAAGCCTCGCTTTTTTTGGCTTATAAAACAATTGTTAGGGGCAGCAAGGGGACATTAATAATGACTATATTAATAATGACCCTGGCCTATGTAAATCTAATATTTATATCATCTATTTTTGGTGGTATTGTTGAGGCTATTAATGAACAATATATAGATAATTTATATGGCAATATAGTTATTACCCCAGCAAGTGATAAAATTTATATAGAAAATAAACAAACGAGCTCTATAAACCATATACCCGGCATAGTAGCTATTTCGGCTCACTATATAAATGATGCTTTAATTTCTTATGATGAGTATAAAGATGGTAATAATATACAACAAGGAAAATGGAAAATAAAATCTGTTAACGTTGAAGATGAAAAAAGAGTAACTGCAATTAGCGATTCTATTATAGCGGGTGAATATCTAGATGAAAAAGATAGAGATAAAATAGTCATCGGGAAAGAAATAGCTGGTGGCCAGGGCGGGGATTTAGATTATCTTAGTTTAGGAGGTGTTTTTGTTGGGGATAAAATAGATGTAAAATTTAGCAACAATATAAAAAGAACTTACACAATAAAGGGTATTTTTTCCACAAAAAATAATCAAGCTGATCAAATGGCTTTTGTTACCAGTAAAGAAATGGAATCAGTCCTTGGAGTCCATAATTTATCTTCAGAAATAATTATAAAAACAATTGAAAAGGGTCAAGAAGAGCA
>CAZZBQ010000001.1:16028-75401 GCA_964652745.1 uncultured Gammaproteobacteria bacterium | reverse complement strand
CAATAAATTTTACAAAAAAACAAAAAAATGAATTTCGTTTAAAAAAATTGGGGTATGTTTTTCAAGCTTATGCCCTATTACCAGAATTAACAGCCCTAGAATCAATTTATTTACCGCTAATGCTTTCTGGCGTGCCAAAATCTCAATATATTAAAAAAGCTTTAGAAATGTTAGAAAAAGTTGGTCTTAGTGGACGAAGAAACCATTTACCAAAAGAAATGTCTGGTGGCGAACAACAGCGAGTGGCTATTGCTAGGGCACTAATAAATGAACCGGCTATTTTATTTGCAGATGAACCAACAGCTAATCTAGACAGTGAATCATCGGAAACGGTTTTAAAATTATTTAAAAAATTAAATAAAGAAATTGGACAAACTATTATTATGGTTACTCATGAGCCAGATGACAAGAAATATGTTGATAGGGTTATTTGGCTTAAAGATGGCGCAATAACATCAGAAGGAATTTAAGATCCTAAAATAGTAGAAATCGAAACAAACACAGGAATGGGATTCGAACCAATATAGACCAATAAAATCAAGGGTTTTCTGTAAAATGTCATAAATATCCCAAAAAAGTTCGAACCACTTTGGAACTTAAAATGTGTCTAATATTAAAACAAAAAAGAGCCTTTCAGCTCATTTTTGAATTATGCTCGGGGATAGGGATTCGAACCCCAATAGCCAGGACCAAAACCTGGAGTCCTACCGTTAGACGATCCCCGAATATTTATTTTAAACCAAAATATCCTCTCCTGAGGATATTATTAAAAATCAGCCCAAAAGTCAAACCTGCTCAGTAAATTACCTTAAACCTTAGCATAACGACTAACTGCAAAAACACTAGCAACAGTATTAATAAATAATACTGCCAAAAACTGTAAACCGAAAATCCAAACAAAATTATCAATAAAATAAGCTAGGATATTAACATTATAACCCATAAAGAAAACTTCTAAGTAGGGTTGGAGTAGCGATAAAAATGGATAGAAAAGTAAGATAATAATTACCGTACTAACGATTGCATAAATAAATGCAGAAAAAACATAAGGCAAATAAACAAAGGTATTTGAAGCCCCCACAAGGCGCATAATTTCAATTTCCTGTCTATGTGTATATATAGCTACTCTAACCGTGTTATAAACTACTAATAAACTTGTAAGAATAAAGATAGCGATGATAAAAAGCCCAACCTCATTAACTCTCTTGGTAATATTATTAATCTTCTCTAAAACAATAGAATTATCAGAAAAATCGCGCGACTCAATAATTGGCGCCTCCAGAGCTTTCAACTCGTTCACTAACATATCCGCGCCTTCTAACCCCTGAGGAATAATAATCAAACTCGGAGACAAAGGGTTGCGCCCCAATTCTTTTAAGGCTGCTAAAATTTCCTGGTTATTTTTATATTTCTCCCGAAAATCGGTTAAAGCCTGCTCACGAGAAATATAAATCACCTCTTTTACTCTTTCTGAACTAGCGATATTATCGCGTAAGGCTAGAATTTCACTTTCTGGTGCCTCGGCTTTTAAATATAGACTGATATCAACCTTTTCCTGAACCGCCTTAGCTGCGCTATCGCTCACAACGCTAACAGTCATTAAAATGTTGATAGAAAAAAGTGCCAAGAGCAAGATAGTGATTGTTGCAATAGACAACCAAACATTACGACCAACATCCTGCAAACTAAATTTTATTATCCGATATAAAGATAGCATCAGTTTAGAAATAATTATTTAAAGCAAATATTTTCCCTTCTCCTGATCGCTTACAATTTGGCCATGATCCATGGTAATAACACGTTTACTTAAGCGGTTAACCACTTCTTTATTATGCGTTACTAAAATAACAGTCGTACCAAAGCGATTAATGCGAAGCAGAAGTTCAATAATCTCATTAGTGTTTAAGGCATCAAGATTTCCTGTTGGTTCATCGGCTAATAAAATTTTAGGCTGATGTACAAGGGCGCGCGCAATTGCTGCTCTTTGTTTTTCACCACCAGAAACTTCATGAGGATAACGTTCTTGTTTATCTTCTAAACCAACAAGCTTCATAACACTCGGAACAATACGTTTAATTTTAGCTGCACTGCCGCCGGAAACCTCCAAGGCAAAAGCAACATTTTCTGCTAAAGTCTTTTTTGGTAATAATTTAAAATCTTGAAAGATAACGCCAATCTGACGACGTAAAAAGGGGACCTCGCGTTTGGAAATTTTGGTAATATCCCAATCACCAACAATTACTTGCCCTTTATCTATTATCTCCTCACCAATCAAAACTTTTACTAAAGTAGTTTTACCAGCGCCGGACTGACCAACAATAGAAACGAATTCACCCGCTTCAATATCAAGACTAACCCGGTCTAAAACCTGATTTTTCCGGCTATAAGCCTTAGAGGCATTCTTGATAGTAATCATATTAGAGCGCTTTCAGGCCGTAACGAATTAACTGTTCGTTATCAGCAAAATTATCCGCTTTACTCTTAGAGCCAAAGTTTACAATAATCATGTTGCCCTGTAATGTCTTAACCCTCGTCATTAAACAATAACCAGCCTCATCTAAATACCCTGTCTTAGAGCCAGTAATTGCATAGCTGGCGCTCTTAAGCAACTGATTAGTATTTGTTAAATTATGCGGCTCCTGAGTATTAATTGTTTTGAAATAATAGGTTTTAGTAGTACTGATTTTCTGAATTAAAGGGTTCTTAAAAATCTCTTTAGTTATTATAGCATAATCATAAACAGAACTCACATTATCCGGCGACAAACCGCTAGGCTCAACGAACTTAGTAGCCGTGGCACCATAAGATTTTACCGTTTCATTCATCTTATTAATAAAATCTGCACGGCTTAAACCGCTTACTCTGACTAGACTTTCAATCGCGTTATTAGCTGAACCAACAAGCGTGCTATAAACTAAATCTTCTATCGTCATTGTCTCCCCTTCGGTAACTCGTAAACGCGCAGACTCCCAAGGTTTACAATATTTATAATTATATTCCTCGTCCTGCTTTTTGTAAGTAACTACTTTTGATAAATCCGGCTTAGTATCTAAAAAAGTTTTAATAGCAACTAATTTAGTTAAGCTTGCTAACGGGGCAACCTGATTATCATTCTTACTAAAAATAATTTTACCGCTATCTTCCATCATAACGATTGCTGATGAAGCCGTGACATTCGGAGTCTCTTGCAGTTGGGCCGTTGTCTTGGCGGCCGCAGTCGGCACTTCTTTTACAACTTCAACTCTAACATCAATAATGCCAGCTCCCAAAGAAGCTATTTTTTCAAAGGCGACTTTATCTAAATCGATTACTCTATCTGGATGCTTTGCTCTATCTGGACCATAATCATTAATCGTTACATCAACAAACTTTTCATTGGCTGTATTATGAACGCGCAAGACTGTACCTTTAGGAAAATCAGGCGAAGCGGCAAATAAACCTTCTTTATATTTATACCAACTTGCCTTGCCCGATGTCATCACTTCTGGTTTCGACAAAACAACTAGCCAAGCTGAAGTGGCGTCAGTTGTCATAGAAACATATTGCTCAGCCGGATTATCTTTAGTTTCTACTGGACGCCAAACACCAGACAAAAAATCAAAAGAAAAAATTTGTTTTAAACGATCACTTTTTTTCGGATAACTAATTTTAATTTCCAAAGGACGACTCGGGTCATACAAGCCGCCATTGATAAATGAATATTCGTAAGCCGGCGTTAAAGTCTCCCACTCCCAAGGAATACGATATTTCTCATAATTCTCAGAAATGATTAAAGTTGGTTCACTAGTAAAAGCTAGTGGTTCCTTTTGAATATCCAAGCCAGGATTGAACGCCGAAGCAGACAAGGGCCCAAATAAGATTAATGATGCTAATATTAAATATTTTCCTTTAATAAACATATGATAATTAGGTTTGACTTTCCGAGTTTGTTAAGATTATAATGTATTTACAATAATAAACGACTAAATATTTTTTGCGGGTGTTGTATAATGGTTATTACGTCAGCTTCCCAAGCTGAAGAAGGCGGTCCGATTCCGCTCACCCGCTCCACATTTAAGCCGAGATAGCTCAGCTGGTAGAGCGGCGGTATCGTAAACCGTAGGTCGTGGGTTCGAACCCCATTCTCGGCTCAGATTACACCTAAAAAGACGAATCCAACTCGTCTTTTTATGTACCCAAAAAATATTCTTGCCATTTTTTATAATTACTACGTCTATCTTGACCAGCGTCTTGATTCCCACTTAATTCATTCTCAACATCTTCTAATCTCTCAATAACCACTACCGATTCCTCTGGTTTTTTTAAATTTAAATTTAAACGCGCTTGCGATTCTAAGGACTGATCTGATTCTAAATATTTTATCATTTCTTGTAGTTCACTATTTTCTTGTTCGAACTGAATAATACCAGCCTGTAAATCAGCTAATTCTTGCTCTACTATTTTTTTCTGACTATAGGTTTTAGCTAAAGGAATAGCGATTATTAACAATAAAAATAAACCAATAACCGCCAAAAAACGCTGGTTGATAACCAGGCGATAAAAAAATCGTTGTTTGTTTTCAGAATGGCCAGCGCTAAAAGAGCGTGGCTGCATTTGCTGTCTTGCCATGTTATTTATTATAACACAGCCTTGGCTCACTGCCAAAACTAACAAAAGAAGGTTTAGCGAGCTTTTGGTGTCACCCAAAAACCCATATATTTTCCGCGCATTAATCTAAGCTGAGCATCTAAACACGGAAAGGCTCCAAAAAATACAATCACAAAAGGAACGAATAACCATTCAGCAGTCATCTTTATATTCTTCCAAATAGTATACTTTTTCGGACGCTTAGGTAAAAGCAAAGTAGAAACAACTGCCGACAACACTAAGCCGACCATAGCCACATTCATTAAATTTTGTGTAACCGCTGGTAAATTAGTAGATAAAACCGTAGCATTAAAACGATCACCGCCTAAAAGCATGGGCATCCAACCTAACACGCCGATAATCAAGGCGTTAGTTGCCCAAGCATGAAAACCATAAAGCTGAATTACAATATGTTCAACAATCATTCCCTTTCTGAATCCAGGATTTTTCCAACGCTTCATCGTATTAAAAAGTAAATAAGGAATATTTTCTGCACCCCAAGCCCAGCGTCTTTGTTGTTTATATAAGCTCAAAGCTGATTTAGGCAAAGTACTATCACTAGTTACATCCATAGAAACATCATAATAAATCGGCTCAACCCGATAATCACCATTGTAATGCATTAAACAATGCCAAAAAATACGTGAATCTTCGCTAACACTTTTCGGCGACCAAAAACCAATTTCAGTAAGAGCCACAAAAGTCATGGAATGCGAAGAATAAGTTACCAAACTTTCTTTTCGCACTTGCATAATCATCTGCCAGAAAGTATTAGATGAAGCGGCCACGCGCGAAAAAAATGGCGCATTCCAAACATTATTATGATAAACCGGAATTGGCTGATAACTAGTACGATATGGTTTTGTAGTTGTTAAAAAGCGATGAGTAAGAGCAAAAAAATAACCAGACCTAACAACGGTGTCAATATCAAAAACACTGGCAAGAATTTTTTTATAATCGAATCCTTCTTTATCAATGATATCTTGTTTGACTTGCTTAACGCACCAAGCCTGATTAGCTCCCTTGCCCTTTAATTCTCCTTCAATACCATCAGGATGAAAAACGATTGCAAACCTTCCAAATTTATTACCAAACTCTTGGCGAATAATCTCAGCTTTCTCATATGCACTCACCCCCGCCCTCTCTTCAACCGCCAAAGTAACAATCATGCGTTCCGAAGGAAAGCCATCATTTTCAATAGCTCGCAAACAATCGCGAATAATATCTATGCTTTCGTTATAAGTGGGCAAAACTATTAAATGCCAAACATCAGACCAAATAATTCCCTGGCGCGCCAAAGAATCGGGGGCAGCCTTTTCTTCGTCCCAGTTACCAGCTACTAAATTATAACAGCGCTTTTTCCAGTCAGTTTTTAAGCCCTTTTTTAACTGAACATAAGAGGTAATTAAAAAAATAGCCATGTAGACAACCAAAAGCAGCCAATAAACATTAAAGGCAATAATAAAATAAGCCACAAAAACTGGCTTAAAATAAGAAAATATTAATAATAAAAAAAGTGTGAAAATTGATAAAATACCAGGCACCATTTCAAAAAGACGATAAATCTTATAATCCCGACCGCTTAAATCAGTGGCCTTACCAACGCGTAAATATTTATCATTTTGATCCATATAGCTTTTATATTAAGCTCCTTCTTTTTAGCTCAAAAAAACAATCAGCGCAAGCCTTGACATCAAAGGCTGCATCGTGTGCTTCTGGGAAGGCCGTCTGAAAAAGAAAAACATAAAGCTGGGTCAAATTAGGCCATTTATAACCGCCGCGCCCATTAGGCAAACGACAGACATCAACCGTACGCTTCATTGTGCAAATTTTATTAGCCAACAAAATTGGATTGTCTAATTTCAGTCGCATCAATTCTGCTCCAACAATTTTTTCGTCAAAATCAATATTATGCGCAACTAAATAAGTCGAATGTCGAACATCTTCTAAAAATTTATCAATCGCTTCTTTTAGCGGAACACCTTCTTTCTCGGCTCTTTCTTGAGTAATACGATGAATTTTAGCGACTTCATCAGAAATTACAAAACCATCTGGTTTAATAATAAAACTATGGCTGTCCCAATGATTGCCATGAAAATCATATAGACTCCAAGCAATTTGAACAATCCGTGGCCAATTAGAAAAATCATCAAGTGGCGCTTGATAATTTTTAGGCAATCCGGTTGTTTCAGTGTCAAAAAATAAATACATATTTTAATATTGGCGCTCAAAGAAAAATATCCTCATTCTCGTCAAGATTTTGTTCTTTAGCGGCCGAAACAGCATTAATATTATTAACTGGGGCAGTCTTCTGTGTTTTACTCAGCTCAGGACTGACTTGCAGCCGCGGAGTTAGTTTGTTTTTTATAGTTCTGCCCCGAAAATCAACCGGCGCCAACTTACTTAAATCTGATAAAGATAAAGCAGGCGATGAATTCTTGACCATTGTTTCTTCGGCAGTAATTTCTACTAGCCGCTTACGTTCAATTTCCTTGGCCTGTTTTCTCATTTCCGCTTCAATGCGTTTTTCTTCTTTTTTCTTGCTTAAACAATCACGGCAATATACCGGACGAATTCCATCAGGGACAAAAACAGTTTTAGTATGCGCACCACAGCCAGAACAAATCGCATCATAACCAGAACTATTAACTTGATAATTATCCGCAGGAAGACTAGATTTTGCTAAAACAGGAGTAACTGGGACCACTGGAAGAACAACTGGTGCAGTAGTTTTCACTGGCGCCTGATTAACTGGCGGGCGATAAACTTTTTGTTGATAGGGCGGTTGCGCGTTGGGTTGAGCATATTCAGCCGCTGGAGATTTTTTTCTTTCATCTTCACCATAACTATCATGCCACCGCATAATGCGCTCTTCAACTAGCTCTCGTGGGGTTGCATACTTCTCCCGAGAATATTCAATTACCTTCTCTGTATTATTTGTTTTTTCATCGGCACGTAAAGGCGGTAAACCAAGCGCGGAAAACGGTGAAGAAGCAACGCCATCAATCATTAGTTTTAGATACATTTCATACTTAGGTAGATTAACAATATCTTCTTCAGTAAAAGTTGGAGTAAATTCTTTAACTAATTCCTCAGCATCAGCGGCGCCAACTCGGAAAACAACCAATGTGCCAACATTACCAAAAACGGCTGGCTTAACTTTTTCTGTTAATTGTTCAATATACTGATGAGCTAAAATTAAATTTAAACGATATTTTCTGGCTTCTGATAAAATATTAGCAAAACTATCAGTAGAGAAATTTTGAAATTCATCAATATACAAATAAAAATCACGCCTGTCATTTTCCGGCAAATCAACGCGGCTCATGGCTGCTAACTGAATTTTGGTAATCATCATCGCGCCTAACAAAGCAGAATTATCTTCGCCAATTCTTCCCTTGGAAAGATTCATAATTAAAATCTTGCCATTATCCATGATATCGCGAATATCAATAGCCGATTTAACCTGGCCAATAATATTACGCATCAATGAACTTGATAAGAACTGACCAACTTTATTTTGAATAGGAGAAACTGCTTCGGAAGCAAACTTATCAGCATAACCAGAAAACTCTTTCTCCCAGAAAGCTTTAACAACCGGGTCTTTAATATTAGCAGTAACGCGCTTACGGTAACCTTTATCAGACAGCATACGAACAACGCCGAGCAAGGTTGAGCCGGGAAAATCTAAAATTGCTAAAATCGCATTACGTAAAATGTATTCCAAACGAGGCCCCCAAGAATCGGCCCATAATTTCTGAAAAACACCAATTAAACCTGAAGCGACTAAATGGCTCAAATGAGATTCAACTTGCTCTACGACATTAAAAGCGATCGGATGATTAATATCTGAGGGATTAAAATAAACCACATCCTTCACGCGATTAGTTGGAATATATTCAATAATTTTTTCTGCTAAATCACCATGCGGATCGACAACGGCTACTCCGTAACCGGCTCTAATATCGTCAACAATCATGTTCTCAAGGACTGTTGACTTGCCCATACCAGTTTTTCCAATCAAATACATATGGCGGCGGCGGTCGTCAGTCTTAATTCCGAACTTCTTCAGTTCATTACGATAATTCGTTTGGGCAAAAACGGTTATACTTTCAGCCATAAAACTAATAATTATCTAAGAAACGTATTTATAGTTGCCGCGTCAATATTACTAGGAATTTTTGTGCTAATGTAACTATTCATTCCAGTATTAATAAAGTCCATAATGCTATCCCAAGAAACAATGCCTAGAATCACAATACCAGCTATTACAAGGTATTTTAAAATACTAAAAGCTGATTTCCAGAAATAATAACTTTTAATAAAGCGAACGGATTTTAAAATTTCCTTGGTCATCGCTTCCTGATTCTTCATGATGACCAGCATTGCCTCAGTCGTACTTAAAACTGATTGGCGCACATCTCTTCCAACTTGGCTATCCATTTGTTCAGTACTGCCAACTTCTTCGCTTCTTTTTAGCATATATTCAAAAATTAAGATCTCACTTCGCAAACACCGGCCGCCTTCTTGCCAACCTCGGCCAACTCTTTCATCTCTTGGCTAGTATAAGGCCTTTGTCTATAGTATTCCATATCAACTAAATCAGTATCTGATTTAAAGGTTTGTAAATACCATTTCTGCGCGCCTTTAATAGACTCGCCCATAGTTTTAAAATCCTCTTTTTCCAACAAACCAGGCACAACTGTTGTTCTAAATTCATGCGGCAAACCGCTCTTAATTATCATCTTAACACTTTTTTTAAGATTATTGTAGTCAGTTTTTACGCCTACCGTTTCCTCATATTTATGTTCAGGCGCCTTTAAATCCATAGCAATATAATCCAATAAGCCCGCTTCTAACAAAACACTTAGCATCTTAGGATTGGTGCCGTTTGTATCTAACTTAACATCATAGCCGATTGCTTTAATCTGCTTAATGAAATCTGGCAAATCTTCATGGAGCGTCGGCTCCCCGCCAGTTATTACCACGCCATCTAAACGGCCATGTCTTTCCCTTAAAAAAAGAAAAAGGTCTTCAGTGGAAAGCGGAGAAAAACCTTTTTCTTTATTATTTTTTTTATCCTCTCCCTTTCGGGGCAGGACAAGCATTGGGTTGTAGCAGAAGTGGCAACGAAAGTTGCAACCTTGGGTAAAGACGATAGCGGCGAGATGATCGGGGTAGTCTAATAAAGACAATTTTTCTAAACCACCGATTATCATAGGTTCTCCCGTTAATTAATCATTGCAGACCTTAAATGTTTTACGATCCTTATATTCTGAAGCTTTACCAGGATTATAATTCTTCACTGGTGTCAACCAACCAACAACACGGCTGTAAACGATACATTCTTGTCTTTGGGTCTGGATGGGACTCATATTCTTATTTGCCTCCCTGAAATGTTAAAACAACATTTCAAGAGATAGCTATATAAATTATAAATTAAATATTGCAAAATTACAACTTGTAATATTAACCAACGAAATTATAAAATATTAATTTTGGTTAGCTTCTCTGATTTCCTCAACAGTATCCTTATAACCTATTTCCTCGTCACATTTTGGGCAGTATTTATGCTCACCTGATAAATAACCGTGCTTAGGACAAATAGAAAAGGTTGGTGTAATCGTAAAATACGGTAAACGATAATTTTCAACAATACTTTTCACTAACTTTTTAGCTGATTCACCGTCTGGCAATTTTTCCCCTAAGTAACCATGGAGTACCGTGCCGCCAGTATATCTGGTTTGTAAATCATCCTGTAAATCCAAAGCAGAAAAAATATCATCAGTGTAATTTACATGTAAGTGAGAAGAATTAGTATAATAAGGATCTGCACCCCTCTCTTTAACCGCCTCTGTATTAGCACAAATTATACCCGGGTACATCTGTTGATCTTTTTTGGCAAAGCGATAAGTTGCACCTTCGCCCGGAGTAGCTTCTAAATTATAAAGATTATTGGTCTCATTCTGAAAATCCATTAATTTTTCCCGCATAAAATCTAAAATTTCTGCAGCAAAGGCGTGACCCTCGGGAGTAGTGATATCTTTACCCATTAAATTTAAAACTGCTTCATTCATTCCATTAATGCCAATAGTGGAAAAATGGTTGCGCCAATAAGAACCAAATCTCTCTTTAATGCTTTCTAGATAATACATTGAGTAAGGGTACAGACGATCTTCAGTAAATTGGTCAATAACCTTACGTTTAATTTCTAGACTTTCCTTCGCTATTTCCATTAAAGCAACTAGTCTATTTTTAAATTCATCAGCACTTTTAGATAAATAACCCAATCTTGCCAAATTAATTGTAACCACGCCTAAAGAACCGGTCATTGGATTAGCGCCAAATAGTCCACCGCCGCGCTTGCGCAATTCTCGGTTATCTAATCTTAGGCGACAGCACATTGAACGTGCATCATCGCGATTCATGTCAGAATTTACAAAGTTAGAAAAGTAAGGAATACCATATTTAGCCGTCATCTCCCAAGCTGGTTTTAAGCTTTCACGATTCCAGTCAAATTCTTTATCAATACAATAGGTTGGAATTGGGAAACCAAACACGCGTCCCGTGGAGTCGCCCTCAAGCATAACTTCAGCAAAGGCTTGATTAAACATATCCATCTCCTTCTGAAAGTCCTTATATTTCTCTGGCATAATTTGGCCGCCGATAATAACACTCTCTTCGCCAATCATCGGAGATGGAGTAACATCTAATGTAACGTTTGTGAAAGGAGTTTGAAAACCTACTCTAGTCGGCACATTGATGTTAAACATAAACTCCTGTAAGCCTTGCTTAACTTCTTTATAATCCAAACCATCATAGCGGATAAATGGGGCAAGGTAAGTATCAAAATTAGCGAAAGCCTGGGCTCCAGCAGCCTCACCCTGAAGAGTATAAAAGAAATTAATAATCTGACCCAAGGCGCTTCTAAAATGCTTAGGTGGGTTACTCTGGACCTTCTCACTAACCCCCCTAAAACCTCTTACTAAAATATCTTTTAAATCCCAGCCACAGCAGTAAGGAGCAAGCAGACCAAGATCATGAATATGTATATCACCGTCAACATGGGCCTTACGAATATTTTCCGGATACAGCTTATTAAGCCAGTAACGAGCCGAGATAGCAGAGGCAATGTAGTTATTCAGGCCCTGAACAGAAAAACTCATGTTGCTATTCTCTTTTAAGCGCCAATCAGCCTTACCTAAATAATCTTCCATCAGCTTCTCATCAGCTGTAGCCGAACTAATATCTCTTAATTGTCGGTGCTGGTCGCGATAAAGAATGTAGGCCTTAGCAGTTTTAACTTGTCCATTTTCAATTAACACCTCTTCAACAATATCCTGTACTTCTTCAACGGCAGGAATACTATTCTTGTGGAACTTCTTATTAATTGCCATTACTACCTGATCAGTTAGCTTTTTAGCTAAGTGTTTATCATCTATTCCGGCTGCTTCAGCAGCCTTATAGATAGCACGAGCAATTTTGTCTTGGTTGAAATCGACGATATCGCCAGATCTCTTAATTATCTTGCTAATGGTTTCGGACATAGGTGTCTTTTAAATTATTTATTTTTTTCACTAATCAGTTTATTAAGCTCTTTCCTAAATTCTTGAGCATCCTTGAATGATTCATAAACCGAGGCATAACGGATATAGGCAATCATGTCTAACTTCTTCAAATTTTTCATAACTGCTTGGCCAATCTGGCGAGAAGTTATTTCTGTTTTTTTTAAACGCTGTAAATCACGTTCGATAGCATTTACTAAGCGACGGAATCTATCTTCAGTAATTGGGCGCTTCTCACAAGACTTCTTTAAGCCGCTAATCAACTTTTCACGACTGTAAGATTCACGACGACCGTCCCTTTTTACTATTACGAGATCTAATAATTCAATTTCTTCATAAGTTGAGAAGCGAAAAGAGCATTTTAAACACTCGCGACGGCGGCGAATAGATAAACCATCAGTGGCAACACGCGAATCGACCACCTTAGTATCGGGGTAATAACAGATTGGACACTTCATAAATTATTTAATATTCCTAGGAAAAACCACATTTTGTGGACTCTTATCTTAATTGGCCACTAAATATTGTGTCTAAGTCTATTTTAACAAATCTTTAGATATGGGTCAATTCAGCTAGTTTTAAGATAATTATAAGCAAATTGTGAACTTATCCACAATACTTAAAAAACAAAAAACCACCCCAAAGTGGGGTGGTAGAAAATCAATAGTTTAAATTACTATTCTTTAAACTTAATTCTGATGAATTTTACCCCATTTTCTTTCTAATAAAAGCGGGGACGCTTAAATCATCATCCTCATCGCTAGGCAAACTTTGATCGGCCTTGCGGTTTTCCACCGCTGGCTTAACTGGTAAATTCTTAAAAACTGAAGAAAACTTAGTTTTATTTCTATCTTCACGTGCTAAATCTTCTTTTTCGGTTTCTTTTTCAGCAATAAATGAATTTGGAGTATAGGCTGGCTTTACTGTTTCTGCTTTTTTATTCTGGTTACGGCTATCAAAACCAGTTGCAACAACCGTGATCTTAATCTGATCTTTTAGTTTTTCATCAATTACGGCACCAAAAATAATCTTAGCCTCTTCATCAGCGGCCGCAGTAATAATCTTAGCCGCTTCATTAACTTCGGACATGCTTAATTCTGGACCACCAGTAACCGTAAAGACGATGCCCCTAGCCCCATCAATGGACATATCAAGCAAATTAGAGTTAATTGCCTGCTTAGCTGCCTCAACTGCTTTATTCTCACCTGAAGCCACGCCAATGCCCATCAGAGCCGATCCAGCATTAGACATAACTGTCTTAACGTCGGCAAAGTCAGCATTAATAATGCCAGGGACGGTGATAATTTCAGCGATGCCTTGTACTCCCTGGCGCAATACATCATCGGCAATCTTAAAAGCCTCAAGAAGTGAGGTTTTTTTATCAATAACTTGCAATAACTTATCATTAGAAATAGTAATAATTGCATCAACCTTATCAGCTAGCTCAGCAAAACCGCGATCGGCCACATTCTTACGCTGTCCACCTTCGAACATAAAAGGTTTAGTAACAACAGCCACAGTTAAAGCTCCCAGTTCTTTAGCAATTTTGGCAACAATTGGCGAAGCACCAGTACCGGTGCCACCACCCAACCCACAGGTGACGAAAACCATATCACAACCCTTAAGGCATTCTTTCAATTCATTCTCGGTTTCTTCGGCAGCCGCTTTACCTAGGTCTGGGTTCATACCAGCCCCTAAGCCGCGAGTAACCGCTTTACCGATATGGATTTTTTCTCCAGCTTTATTATGATGTAAAGCCTGAATATCAGTATTAACAGCCACAAAACCAACGCCTTTAACGCCACTGTCTATCATACGATTCAGGGCGGAATTACCGCCGCCACCAACGCCAACCACTTTAATCTTAGCGAAGGTCTCTATTTCTGGTTTTACTTCAGCCATAATATAAAATTTATTTTTTTATTTCGGCATGATGCGGTTGAAAAGACCCTTGGCCTTATCAAAAACTCCGCTCAAATTCTTTTTCAGCTTCCCGGAAGAAACTGAATCGCCATCAGCATTATTGCCCCAAATAACTAAACCTAAAGCGGTTAGAAATTCAGGATTTTTTACCTTATCAATTACCACACTGATATTTTTAGCCACACCGATAGCAGCTGGTAGGCGTAACTTCTTTTTAGCAGATTCTACCAAACCGTCAAGTTCGCAGCCACCACCAACAAAAATAACACCAGCGGGCAACATACCGGAACGATCAATTTTTCTAAATTCACCATCAACCTTGTCAAAAATTTCCTCAACGCGCGCACCGATTATTTCAGCGACGTATTTTTTAGAAATTGTTCTAATATCATCATTTACCTCTTCTTCTTTAACTAGTTCGGAAATATCAATCTCATCTTCATGTTTGTCTTCGGGAGCATTAGCGCTGCCATATTCTCTCTTGATTCTTTCAGCTAAATTAATCGGGCAACGCAAACCAATAGCTACATCAGCGGTAATATGTTCTGCGCCAATCGGCAAAATAGCGGTATGGATTAAATTTCTTTCTTCGTAGATAGCTAAAGAAGTAGTAGAGGAACCAAGATTAACAAGAGCAACTCCTAATTCTTTTTGTTTAGAACTAACAACTGCTTCTGCGGCCGCGAGTGGTGCTAGAACTAAATCTTCAATTTCTAAACCAGTTCTATATATCGCCTTAGTTAAATTCTTAATCTGAGTACTAAGACCTTGTATAATTAAAGTCTCTACCTCTAATCTAATACCGTTCATGCCAATCGGATCTTTAACATCAGCCTGATTATCAACGCCAAACTTTATCGGAATAACATGTAAAATTTCGTAATTAACAGGTACAGCTAAAGCACGTGCTGCTTCAATAGCTCGATTAACATCATTATCACCAATTTCTCCATCACTACGACTAACCGCAACTACACCTTTAGACCTTTCACATTTAATATGAGGATCATTAATGCCAACCCAGACGCGGCTAATTGGAACGCCAACCAACCTCTCTGCCTTTTCTAAAACAGCAGAAATAGAAGAAGTTGTCTCTTCTATACTGTTAACTATTCCGCGATTAACTCCAGCTGTTGGCCCGGAAACCGCTCCAATTATTTGCAGCTCGTCTCCGACCGGACCCGCGATTCTTTGTCCAATTACTAGACGGATGGAAGTCGATCCGATATCCAAGCCGGCGATGATATTATCCTTCATACTGATTAGCGAGTTGCTCGTATATATAAAAATACGGCAATATTTTCTCAATATTATTTACTGTTAATATTATACAAAATTTATAAGATTTTAACAATTCTAAAACAGACTTAAATACCAAGCCAGAATCTCGCTTCCGTAAATTAGGGTAATAATAGCACCAAAAGACAAAAATGGACCTAGTGCTATTTTTGACTTCCATCCCCGTTGACGGTCAAACAACAAAACAACACTAACAATTGCGCCAACAAAATAAGCCAGAATTAAAGCTAGTGCTAATAATCCACCCTCAGGAAAAGTGACGCCAATTAATAATCCAAGCCAAATATCTCCCTCACCAATTCCCCGTTTAGCGGTTGCAAAATACTGAATCAGAAAAAAAGAAGTGCCAGCCACACCAAACAAGAATACTTCCTGCCAAGGATAACCAAGAAAAATACTAATTCCGGCTGCCACCGCAATCATTGGCCAGATAATAATCATCGGCACCATCTGCCAGCGCAAATCATATATAAACACTGTTATAAAAGTAATAATTAATAGCCAATTGCGCGCCAAAAGTAAAGGCATGTCAGGTGTGTCAGAAACTGAAATAAAAGATAGGACAAATAAAAGACTAGTAAAAAATTCCACTAAGGGATATTGCCAAGATATTTTCTGTTGGCAATGGCGGCAACGACCACGTAAAATAATAAAACTTAAAAGTGGAATATTGTCATACCAAGCAATTTGTTTAGAACACTTCGGGCAATAAGACCGGCCCATTATGCTTTCTTCTTTATAAATGCGCCAAATTAAACAATTTAAAAAACTACCAACTATTAAGCCTAGTAAACCAGCAATTATAATAAAAAAATAATCCATACTATTTATTAAAATCTAAACGTAAACTTTCTATTTCTGAAATTGAACTAGCTGGAGCAACTTTTTCCGCCTCATCTAATCGAGCCAAGGCTTCAGAAATGTTATTATTTTCAAAATATAAAACCGCTAAAGCAATGTGCCAACTGACATCGCTTGGATTAGAGGCTAAGCCACGGCGGATATATTTAATAGCATTATTTAAATCCCCCTGTAAATAATAGCAGTCGGCAATTTTTTTAAATATTGAATAATCTTCTGGCCGATAGCGGAAAGCATTCTGGAAAAACATTTCAGCGCGCACATAATTACCTTGTTTAAAATAGCCATCTGCTAAGCTAGCATACATTAAAAATTTATAATTAGCGACTACACGACGATGCGACAAATTAATTTTATCACTATCCGGATCTGGTAAATTGATATCAGCTAATTGATAATATTTTTCCGCATCAACCAACCTACCCTGTTTTGCTAAATAATAACCTCTTTCCAAATAAGCCCGAGGCCACTCTGGAGCCAGCTGTGCTAAGATATTAAAATATTTATCCGCCTCTAATTCATTGTTTAAACAAGCAGCCGCATTTGCTTTTAATAAAATATTTTCATAACCATAATCGGGAAGCGACTTAACAATTGTTTCTAGTTTTGCTTTAACAATTCTTTCTTCAGCTAAATCCTGGAAGCTGCCATAGGTACAATAATTAACTAATTGTGAGCCCAAATAATAATCATAATGATCTTTTAAGACCGGATTAATATTTAAATTAATTATTTCTGAACGCAGAACAACCGCCTCAATAAATTCTCTATTTTCTACGGCAATAAAAATTCTGTTTTTATAATAATCCGCCATTAAAACCTGGACACTGCGCATCATTTGCCAACTAGAAAATAAAATAATTATAATTGAGAAAGCAATAACAAGCCACTCTACAATCTTGGATTCCTTTTTTAACTCTACGCTCTGTTTATTATCACTAGCTTGGCTAGCAATTAATGCAAGCAATATTGCTAAAAATGACCAATAATAGATTTCACCAGAAACAATTGCAAAACTAAAAAACAAAGAAATTAAATAAGCCGATACACCTAAAGATAAAGCCAACATTAAGGGTTTACTTGTTCCGCTTTTTATCTCCTGCCAACTAAGGCGAAAATAGTAATAATAAAACATCACAAGCAAACACAAACCCCAAAAACCAGCAGAAATCAAAATATCTAAAAATATATTATGTGCTCTATCAGTATTAGAGCTAACATCTCCATAAATTCCCCAATCACGCTCATAGTATTTAATAAACACTTCGCCACCATTTTCTAGTCCATATCCAAATAACGGTCGCTCTAAAATAGCATCAGCTGAGGCCTGAAAAAAGAAAACCCGTGAAGCTAGACTTCCGCGCGTAAAATCAAATGATTCCTTAATTCTTCCCGGAGTTACTAGCTCTAAGGCCGCTAAACCAACAATTCCTAAAAATACAACCGAGCTTACTAAGCCAATCTTAATTTTTTTAGATAAGTTGGCTGTAAAAAAGAGATATGCTACTAACAGCACAATCATTGCAAAAAAGGCTAACAGCCCCCCACGGCTGGCTGTAAAAAATAAACAAGCTATTTGTAAAACTAACAAAATAAAATAGGCAGATTTAACAAAAAAACGTTTTGCAAGAAACATTAAATAAGCAGTTAGCGGCATACCTAATAATAAAAAGGAGGCGAGGAAATTTGGTTGTCCTAAAGAAGACAAAGTTCTACCGGTTAAATACGGCTGCTCTGGCCAATCTAAAAAATCAAAGCCCATAATTTGTAAAACTCCATATAAAGCAACTATTGATGTTGATAATACCATAGTAAAAACTAAATTCTCTACTCGCTTATTAACTAATGTGCGATAATTAGACTCCTTATGATTTTTCGATGGCCATAATAAATTAACTGTCAATAATATTGACCACACAAAATACATTGCCTGACTTATCCAACCCTCTTGGCGATCATAGGAGCCAAAAAAGCTTTGCTGTAAATCAATAGAAAAAAATAAAGAAACTGCTAAACCGGCAATAAACAAAAAAGGGATAAAAAATAATTTAACTAATCTCAAAAAGGAAAAGTTTAATTCTTTCCGAAAAAAAATGAAACGTACGGCGGTTAGAACTAGCAAAAACCAAACTAAAAACCGAAAAATAGCGAACTTACTAAGTTCGAATAGATTAAACCCTGGAAAAAAATAAGCAAACCAAACTGGAATTAAAAAAACAGTCAGCAAATAAGTAGTTTCTATAGCTAAAGCTAAAACCCTAGATTTATTTATTTTTAGAGAAATAAGAGAGTTCATGCCTTATATTATAGCAAAAAAAGAAGCTGGTGGGAACCAGCCTCTTAAACAAAAATCTAAAAATATCCTTTAATTAAGCTTTTCTGGCAGTTAATTTTTGCCAAATAACTAGCAAAGAACTAGCTACAAAGATTGAACTATAGGTACCAATAAATACACCAATAAGAAGGGCCAAAGCGAAATCGCGAATAGTGCTGCCGCCAAAAAGAAAAATGGCTAAAAGAGCAAGCATGGTTGACATTGAAGTATTAATTGAACGAGAAATAGTCTGATTAATGCTAGTATTAACTGTATTTTCAAAATCTTCATGGCTCTTAGGTAAATTCTCGCGAACACGGTCAAATACAATAATTGTATCGTTAATACTATAGCCTAAAACAGTAAGGATGGCTGCAATGAATGGAGTATTAATCTCAATATGATAAAAATGTCCTAAAGCAGCAAAAGCGCCTAGAGTAATCAGAATATCATGAGCTAAGGCAATAATAGCAGCAACGCCATATTTCCAAGAAGACACTGGACGAGAAACTTTACGGAAAACCAAGGAAATATAAATAATAATCATTAATAAAACTAATAAAGAAGCATTAAAAGATTTACTTTTTAACTCTGTGCCAATCGATGGACCAACTAAATCTGTGCGCAATTCCTTAAAAACAGCACCATTATGATTAGCAGCCAACTGTTCTAGTTGAGTAGTAACGGCCTGATGAGATTCTTCGCTCGTTTCTTTAAAACGTAGAATAAAAGTATTTTCTCCAGTTGGCTGGACAGTTAAATTATTAACACCGGCTGCCCTAGCTCCATCTTGAATTTCAACAATAGTAGGCTGATAACCTGAAAATTCCCCCTCCAACAAACTACCGCCACTAAAATCAACTCCAAAATTCAGGCCCCAAAAAGATAGAGCGATAATTGCTGCAGTTACTAGAATTCCAGAGATAACTAGAAAAATGTTTCTTTTTTGAATTATCCGATAAGTCATATATTTTTATTTGCTTTTAATTTTTTATGGCTACTACTTAATATTTCTAGTCCCTAAAAGCCAGCGTCTTTTTTCCAACCAATCTCCCAAAAAGACAATTGTTAAAACTCTAGTAATAACAATAGCGCTAAATAAAGAAACAGAGACGCCAATAAATAAAGTTGTGCCAAATCCTTGAACCGATGATGTTCCAAAGAACATTAAAATCAAACAAGTAATAAGCGTAGAAATATTTCCATCACGAATTGAAGGCCAAGCGCGCTTAAAACCATCAGAAAGTGATTGGCTGATTGTTTTTCCCTGTCTTAACTCTTCTTTAGTCCTAGCAAAAATCAAAATATTAGCATCAACTGCCATGCCTAAAGATAAAATTAAACCAGCGATACCAGACAACGACAAAGTAATTGGCTGCAAAGCATAAAAGAAAAGTAAAATACCAATAACCGCGAATAACAATGCAAGAGAACCGTCAAAAACTTTAAGTTCATTGAAAGTATAAAAAATTAAAGCAGTCATAACAAATATCATTGGCAAGGCAATTGCAATCGGAATCGCTTTAAAAATTGCAAGCATAATAATACCATAAGCTACTAAAGAAAATACTGACAATAAACCAGGCAGCCTATAAACAATAATCATAAAAATGGACACAAGTAATAACCCAATTAACCCAGCCTGTAAACTATTAGCTACCGACTTAGCCCCCAAGCTTGCTTCAACCATCTTTTGAGATACTAAAGAAATTGGAACAGGTAGGGCGCCAGAATTTAAACGCTTCACTAACAATTTAGCCTCATCAATATTAAATTGGCCAGAAATAACTGCTTGACCACCAGTAATTTTCTCATCAACTGTTGGCGCACTAATTACATAGCCATCAAGAAAAATTGCTACTGGCTGCCCAACATTACGGGCAGTAATATCTTCAAACATTTGAGCACCTTCAGAATTAAATTCCAAAGAAACTTCTGGACTGCCGTCATTAGGATTAAATTGCAAAACAGCACGCTTTAAATATTTTCCAGTTAACTCTGTATTTTGCCATATATTTTCTGGATCAATATTTACAGCAACAGCGGCAGCCTCCGCAGTAGTAGTAGCGCTTGTACTGGCAGTCCCTTCAGAAACAGGCACGCTCTCTAAAGATTCATTAATAGCAGCTACGTTCTGTTCTTTAAATTCTAAAATAGGAGTTTCCCCAATCATTTTGATTGCTTCCTCCACATCCTTAATCCCAGCTAATTCGGCAATAATACGATATTCACCGCTCGCCCCTTTATTAACCTGAACTAATGGTTCGCTAACGCCAAAGGTATTAACCCGGCGCTCAATAACATCACGAGCTGATTCCACAGCTCCAGCACGATCTACTTCTGAAATTTTAGTAACATCAGCTTCATAGATTAACTGGGTTCCTCCCTGTAAATCCAACCCGAGATTAAAGGGCAAATCTTTAGCCAAAGGCAGGACAACGATGTTGTTGGTCTTATCAGATAAAAATTTAACAAACTTATTGTACTGATAACCACCGGCAGTAACGGCGGCAGTAAGCACAAATAATACAATTAAACCGAGAACCCAGCGAGTCTTCGTTGTCGGAGACATTTTAGCAAGTTTTTGTGCGAATGACATAGGATATTTAGCTTAAAATCAACCGGCATAACAAACCGGCAAATATTAGTGAATAACTCTAACTTTCCTTCATCTTAGGACAAACGCTAATAAAAATCAAGGCTTAGTCTTTACAAAAATGCTATTTTTATTTATAATTAAACTATTAAAATTTTTATACAAATATGCCATTAATACCTACAGTTATTGAAAAAGAGGGGCACGTAGAACGTGCCTACGACATATATTCCCGCCTTTTAAAAGATAGGATCATCTTTTTGGGAGAGCCCATAGATGACCATGTCGCCAATATTGTAATTGCTCAATTCTTGTTTTTAGATGCTCAAAATAAGGACCAAGATATTAAATTTTACATCAATTCCCCTGGCGGCTCAGTTAGTGCTGGCTTGGCAATTTACGACACTATGCAATACATTAAATCTGATGTTTCCACTATTTGTGTCGGTTTAGCCGCCTCTATGGCTTCAGTTTTATTAGCAGCTGGCGCCCCAGGCAAACGCTTTGCTCTGCCTAATAGCGAAGTAATGATTCATCAAGTTATGGGTGGCGCAGAAGGCCAAGCTTCTGACATTAAAATTCGTGCTGAACATATTTTGAAGACCAAGGCGAAAATGAATAAAATTCTTGCTTTTCATACTAAACAAAAAGAAGCAACCGTGGAAAAAGATAGCGACCGCGATAATTTCATGTCAGCTGATGAAGCTTTGAAGTACGGTATTATCGATAAAATTATTAAAAAATAAAATTCTAATAATAAAAATAAAAAACACCGCTTATTTATGCGGTGTTTTTTAAATAACTTTAATATTGTTATCTACTGGATTTTAAAATTATCAATCATCATTTGATAAATATTCAAATATGCTAACCGCGTACTAATAACTGGTATATAAGAGATAACATAAATATTATTCTTCTCAATATCTGTTAAATAAAAATCTAATCCATCTTTACTTGATATTCCCTCCCAGCCAACTCCGTTTTTAAAACTGCTGTAAGTATCTGTTTCTGAAGAAAATGTTTCCGCATACCAATCAGCAATCACTTGATTGCGGGGATTATCCTGAACGGAGACTTGAAATAAAGAATTATCTGGCGCTGAAATAATTAAAGTATAACCGCTATTTAACGACTGCTTAATCCATGAAACTGGATATAAAATTGAAAATTTACTAACCATATCATTATGAATCGCCAAAGATGTGCTTTCATTTAGGCGTCCAGTATTAAGCGGATTATAGCCGCTTTTTATTTCTGCTAAATCTAAATACCCATCCTTGTCAGTATCAATTTCTGAAACATTAGTTTCCATAGCTGACTCCTCATCATCAGTTAAACCGTCACCATCAGTATCTAAAATCGGCGTCCAAAGCACTTCCTCGACTAGCCCCTCTTCCGGCATATCCTCTTCATTAATTGCTACTTCGGAAGTAGTAGCAACGCTCTGGCTTGTAGTTGCGCTAATTGGATCAATCGTTTCAATATCAACCGCTGAAGATGTGGCAACAATAGGTGCATCAGTTAATTCAGTTTCAGTTGTCTGCGAAATAGACGCAGGCTTATTTACTTGAGCAACTGGAGTTTTTTCTGCTTGCGGCTTAATAACAAAACGATAACTTAAGTAAACCAAGGCGCCAACCAGAATAACTCCCAATACAATAATAATAGCACCAATCGATTTAACATTGTGCTGTTTTACGTTTGAACCGGAAAAGTCTTGATTAGTAATAGCTGCTACAGAAGAACCGCTTAACCTAGATTTGTTAGGCATATTATGCACTATCAAATCTTGATCAACTTTGTTAACCACCCTATCACCCTTTTTCAATTGATTTTTATCATTTCTAAACATAATCAAATTAGCAACAAAAATATAATAACTACCACAAATAACATTATTCCTCCCAAGACAAGCCAGGTTTTTAGACTTTTCTCGCTAGTATTAGGCATGGAACGAATCTTCATCATAACCGGATTCTCTCTACAAAAATTAAATTATATATTTCCTGGTAATTTGCCACCAACAACATTAGGGTCATAGCCGCCCCTAACTTCCGTGCCGTCGGGATAACTATCGCCATCAGTATCAACCAATAAAGGATTGCTTTGATAAATATTTACTTCTTCATAATCAGATAACCCGTCATTATCCGTGTCAATAATATTTAAATTAGTGCCTAAAGTTATTTCTTCATCATCAGTTAATCCGTCGTTATCAGAGTCTACTGGCACGGCCGGCAAGATTGAATCATTAATTTCTTCTTCTGTTGTGTCATTTTCTAAATCTATGCCCTCCGAAGACGAACTATTATCCCCAGGCGTAACTGGCAAAAAATCAATAAATTCATTATTAGTCTCAGTTGTAGTAGTAGCCTCCGTTTCAATAGTAGTAGTGGCTTCAACTGTTTCTTGGCTAATCATTTCATCTTGAGGCGAAATAATAAACTCAGTATCAGTTATATCAGCTTTAAAAAATTTACTATATACCAAGTATCCTAAAAGTCCTAAAATTATTACCGACATCATTACAACAGCAATCATAAAACCTTTGCCGCCCTTCTTACCAGATGCATTTTCGTTTGTATCGGGAAGATGGGTAGATAACGGCGATACGCTAGCGCTAGTTTGTGGAATAGCATTAACATTTCTGGCTACCGTTGACTGATCAGCAACTTTATCGGTATCAGCAAAAATATCATCAATCTGGGAATTATTAGGCTGATTTGTTTTTTGTAAATTTTCAAACATATTTTTAACTAAGTTTATTATTTATATATTATAGCGAATGCCGCCAGTAGCGACAAACTAAATATTTTTAGCTAATTATTTTGCTTCTTCTAAGTTAAAGATAACATCGGCATCTTCCCTAATTATTTTATAAACCTCAACTGATCCCGCTCCATCTCTTTTAAGCACTTGAATCTTTGAATTCTCCGGCAATTCGAAGGCTGCCTTTTCTGCGCTATCCATAAATTCCGGCGTGTATAAAATATTGTTATTATTTCCCGCTGGAACAGTGCTATTTTTTCTCATTAATAGAACCCAAATCAACAAAGCTATCATGATAATGGCGGCAACAATTATAATTATTAACTTTTTCTTATTCATACATTAAACTTTAATATTCTCTTTTTATTTAATTAAAGCATTTATTCTGGTATTACTTGCAAGGGCGGAGGAGAAACACAAAGACCTTCAGAACAAATTTTTCCCTTTAAACAACTACAACCGTTATTACAAGAACAATCATTAAAGGTGTCGCTAGAACTAGCACACAATTGACCGCAATATTCTGTAGAGCCGATCAATCCAATATCACAAGTGCCATCACCACAATAATGTTTATAGGTAACTAAATTACAATTCTTATCACAATATGTTTTAGTACCATAATATTTAGGCAAAGGCTCTACGCCAACAGTAATGTTACTAGAGCCATTATCACATTCTTCTCCAGGAATAGCATACCCGCTTTGATTATATATACTAGCCTGTCTAATACCATCACCGCACCAACCGCCATTAGGGGAACAATAGCTATTTATCTGAGCGCAATTATAATGATGTGTTGAATTACTCGTTTCAGGCGAATAAGCACATTCTGAATTACAGATACAAATAGGTTCTGAAGCGCTCTTACAAGTTAACCCGGTTTCACAGGGGCAAGTTCCTCCACAACCATCACTACCACAATAACCAGTAGTCGTTGGACACATTGGTATACAGGTTCCTCCTATGCTACCACCAGAAGACGGAGCGACGCAATCACTTGAAGTATCAGACCCAGCGCTGGAAGTATAACCAGCTGGACAACTAGTTGGCACAGTAGCACCTGTAGCACAATAACTATTACTAGGACATAGTGTGCAGCTTGTTGCCGAATTGGTTCCAGTTTTATAAGTACCAGCAGCACAAGTAAGACAAACTCCAGACGATAAGTATTTACCCGCTGGACAAGTAGCAGGAGTTGGAGACACGGTTGGACTTAAAGGCGTTGGAATACAAAGACCTGACTGACAGGTATAACCCGTAGCGCAAACCCCTTGAACACAAGCTACTGGCTTTACGCATTGCCCGCTAGCGTTGATATAACCATCTTCAACAGTACTTCCTAAAGTTATCCGGCATTTATTTGATACACAGCGCTTAACTGTACGATTGCCATAACAGGTCGCCTGACGACGATCATTCCAATTAAAGGTGCCCGCCTTACATCTATCAGAGCCAGGAACCTTGGTGTATGGGCTCACATAATCATTAGCTCCTAGCGGACAATGGGTTTTATTAACTTCTAAATCTCCGCAAGCCGGATTATCTATTCTGATTACATTATAGCCCTGGCACTGACTCGCAGCATCAGATAATTTTAAGAAATCATCACCATTAGTTTGGGTACAAATTTTAACATCAGATTGTGTGGCACCAACAGGAGACAAAAAACCGCTATTAAACGTTATCCGTTCGTGAGTCCAAGTTAAATTTTTATAATAATAATTTTCATATTCTACCCCATTCTTTGTTGCGTCGCCTGTTTTAACTAGAACCGAAACAGCGGTTTCTACTTTATCCCAACATTTAAGTTGACAGGTATTACCAACACAATCATAGCCAGCCGGACAAGAATTTGCTCCTGAGCAAGCTCCGGTATCATTACCATCACCTAATGTCCCTTCTGGTAAAGATGGAGCATCACCAAAATAATTCGGATCACAATCGTATGGGCATGTACTAATATTTTCATAAGTTGCCTGGCAATATAAGTCACCACAATAACCACCACCTTCGAGCGGAGATTTAAAGACACAATAATTATTGCTATTTATCGGGTAAGGCGATTCTTCGCCTACTCCAGTATTACAAGCATATTGGATTTTATAGCTACTACCAGCTGCCGTGGTTGCGACATTACTCATGCCATCACAGGCCTCATAACCATTATTAAAAATACCACCGCGCCCTTCCATATTAGGCTCCTGGGCGATGCCGTCACCGCAATAATCATTAACTCTAAGTACGAAGCTCTTAACTGTTGGATTGCCATATTCGTTAACCGCCTTAATTCTTACTTCTTGACCAGTATGTAAAGCGGTGGTCTGTCCAGATAAGTAAAATACTCCTGGTTCTGCAATTGGATCTTCTTTTATACTTAGTCCTACAGGTAAAGCTCCTTCAGCAAAATAAGAAATCGTGTGATTACCTTGTTTATTTATACCAAGACGACAGCTATAAGTATGATTTAAACGTGATTGTGTTTCGCAATTAAAATCAAGAGTCGGCGGATTCATTTTAATGCGGATAATAAAATTACTGGAAACACCATTCACCGTTAATCTGTAAATTGATTCTTTGTCTTCAGTAAAAATAGTGGACGCCGAAGTACTAATAATCCCCTGATAGGTAATCTTGTGACGATTGACACCATCAGAAACAACAGAACGTTCTATGCCGGGAAGTCTTAAAGCATCAATGCCAGAGACTAAACTTAAAGAATAATTTGGCACCGAAGTTTCTCCGGAAACATAAAAACTAAAACTAAAAGGAATGGTTGGATCAAGACGATAAGTATATTCATCCGCCTGACCAAAAGTTGAAGAAGATTCAATAATAATATTACTGGTAGTAGCACTGCTGCTACCCTTGCTATCGGTAACAGTTAAAGTAATTGGGTAGGTCCCAGCATTACCTGATTTAACCGCATATATCTTTTTTTGATTAATATCACTTACTCCTTTTAAAATAGGCGCGGCTGACCAACTAGACCAATTTCCACCAGTAGAAATTGACCATGTAATTGGGTCTCCTTCATTATCCACGGCGCGGGCAAACCCATTAAACTCTTTACCGGCTACTCCCTTGAGAGCTAGGTCAACTATTCGCGGCGCAGTATTATTTAAATTTCCGGCCGCCATTATTCCAGTTGCGGTCACACAGTTATCATCATTAACTCCTGGTTCTAAGCGATAACCTAAAACCGGATTAGAAGAATCCCGGCTTTCCATAACAGCGCACAAACTATAAGAGGAACCGGCTTGATTTGAAGTATAAGCTAAAGCATAACTATTAACTGGCAACGTTAAAGCTGGGCCGGAGCCAGCGGCAAATTGTTTAGTTTCTGGATTCCAGCAAGTCTTATTGTCATACCCAGGACAAGCGCCAAATCTGTTTATTGGATCAACTACAGAATTTTTTACACCAATCGCTGGCAAAAAAACCTCATTCCAACTTGGCCACAAAGAAGTAGTTTTTCCTGGAAGATAAGTTCCGGCTGATAATAAAGGATAAGAACCGTTCACTTCTTTATATCTGGCCAGCGCTTCTCTTACTTCTTCAATTTTACCAACTCTTTTTAAATCACGAACAACCATGGCCTTTAAGCTGCCACAGAAAAATCCAGCTGGGCAATCACTGTCAACGACGCAGCTCTTAGCTTCTTTTAGCTGACAAGTACTGTTAGCAGTAGAACAAGCTTGATTACTAGCACAATCAGAATCTGTGTCACATTTAGTAACAGAAATAGAACAAGTTGAAACTTGATCGGCTAGATTATCATTAAACTTCCAATGGGAAATTATCTGGCCTAGAATATCAGTAGTTAAACTACTAGAGTCCTGGTTATAAGAAATCAAATAAATATTAGTATAAATAACTTTCTGCTCTTGGTTAACATGAGCGGCATTAATATACACAGTGCGTCCATCACGCAAAGCCTCATAGCCGTCAACTGTCAAAGTTTGAGGCGCGCCAGAAAATCCCTGGCTTTGATACCAACGATAAACACTGTAATGGTTAGGATTGGGAATAACGCGAATACCAATAGCGTCACCTTCTGATGAAGTTTGTGCTTGGACTATTTTGCCAGGCAAGAACAGGATTGAGGCAAGCAACAAAACAGCCGCCAATAAAGGAACGACAACCGCCCTCATTTTATTAAATTCTTGATTAGCCATAAAAAATATTATTTAACGACGCAAGCTCCTGCCACGCATGCTTGATCAGCAGCGCAAGCTATTTTTGCAATCGTTATTTCATTTGATTTTGTGCTTTCGTTGCCAGAACTGTCTAAGGAGGATATGGCAAAATAATTATCGCCAGCACTAAGTTGCCCGGCAGATAAAACTAGAGAAGCCGCACCTTGACTAGAATCAAAAGATTCTCCATATAAACCACTGCGTGTCCCGCGATATAAACGAAAGGAAATAGCACTAGCGTCAGAACTAGTCCAAGCAAAGCGATAGGAGTCACATTTATTTTCTGAAGATAATCCAGTGGGAGCTAGCGGGGCGGTCTGATCAGTGGGCGTAGCTGAAAGCACATTACTTAGAGTACTTTCCGCTTTATTAGTGGATATTACAGAAATACGGAAAGAATAAGGCTGATTATTTTTTAACCCAGAAATAGTAGCTGTGCAAATAAACTCTGCACCGGTCCAGCTACAAGCATTGGCTGCAGAAAATTCCCTAGACACCGAAGCTGATTTCCCGGCTTCACTATAATAAACTTTAAAAGCAGCGGATTGGGCACTACTAGATTTCCATTCAACTAAAACTTCGCCACCAATTTTTTTATCAGTCGCAGCTGTTACTTCCCCGGCTGGCAAAACCTCTTCACGAAAGAAATAAGATTCTTTCAAAATATTCCAAATACAAACACCATCCGCTAAGCTGTCACCATTTTGATCGGCACCGCAAGGAGAGCCGGCGGCCGAGCAAGCGGCACCATTAGAACTACAGGCTAAAGTCGTACTCTGACCTCTAATTACCGCTCTATCAATAATAGCCGGCAAATCATCAAAAGTACCCGGTTCTCCTGCATCGCGACAATAATAAAATTTATAACTGAAATCGGTGCATGGCCCGCCCAGCGCACCTGAACAAGTATCTGTCCAAGGATACCAAGAACCATCACTATTTATTGGCGGCCAAGGATTACCACAGATAAACACATAAATATTCCCTGTATTAGCCAAACTGTCTCCAACAGAAAAAGCGTTGGCACAATTAGCAGTACAGGTCGCGTCTGTGCAAGCGCAATTCGGGCTGTAATCAGGACTATTCAAGAATCTTTCCATATCTATAGTCGCGGTTATTTTTGTTTCACCGTCCGTTACGCTACTACCAGCAGAAACAAAGGTTCGATTATTATCTAAACCAGAAACACTAGTCATGGCCGCGATTGAAGTATCTAAAATATTGAAATTCCAATCCCAGAAATAACCGGTTACCGGTTGCAAAACCTGATTATCAGCGCTGAGTGCCCAAGCAGTAAATACCTTATCTTTATCCTGAACAGTGTCAAAACTTTTATCAGCGGGGTTATCATCTTTTTCCTCCAAGCTACTTTCTGTGGTTTTAAATAAATAGGAAGCCGGTATAAGTTGAACTTGACTAATAGCACAAACTCCAGAATTAGTAGTCTTATCAGATAGGGTTTTAAACTGAACTATATGAGAATTCTTATAATAAGTTGTATTAAAGGCTAAGCTAGCACCCTCTATTCCTCCCAGGCCCGCACCGTTAAGCCCGATGCCATCAATACTAGTTACGCCCAATTGACTATTAAGCTCCTCATCCCCTTTAATAACTAAGAAATAATTAGTATCCGGAGTTAATAATTGACGCGGCCTAATACTGGCAATCGTCTTATCTCCCATATGACTACCAGAAACAATAACCGGAGAAGCGCAATAGAGCTTACTAGGATCCGGGGATACAGCAATGGCACTTTCTTGTTTAGGAAAAAATATAGCGACTGTCTTTTTAAAAGACATATTAGCTCTTGCGAACATTTTTTTAAGCCAGCCGCTTTTTTCAGCCCTATCATCAAAATTATAAACCATAGCACCAGCCGGACACACGCCTGTACCGTAATCCATTTCTTTAAGCAGTAAAACATTAGAATTAAAAGTAGCAATATCCATTAACTGATCAAAAGTTATATTTAGAACTGCATTGCGGCAAACATTATTAGCACCATTGGCTGGCAAAGTTTCTAAAACATTAGGTCTAGCCTCACAGCAAGTATCTAGTCCACAGCCTAAAGTTTCCGCATTACCGCAATCGCCATCATTCTTACAACCACAACATAGACCACGACTAGCTCCAGAACAAGCCCCCTGATCAGGTTTACAAAATAAATAAGGTGCATCATCCGTCTGACAAGCGTTTGTGTCGGCTGGGTTACAACAACAAGTACCACAATCAGCTACTCCAGTAGCAGCCGCCCCGCTATCAGTCAGGCAAGCCATATCGGGATAGTTGCAAACACTAAAATCGCAAGAAGATACTGCATAAGGCGATGAACAATTTTTTCCAGCGCCGCCATAATTACCACTGCAACGAGTTTGGCAAGTCATCAGACTGTTAAATGTTCCGGTCGTTCTAGGAACTCCTTCACAGGTATTAGGATCTCCTGGGGGCGTTGCTCCAGGATCTCCACAATTATAATAAGCGCAATACCCCGCATCATCTCCAGACGCAATCTGTTCTCCGCCTAAACATTCTGAGGACACTTGATCAAAGCAACAGGAAGGAGCAGCAGTACACTCATCTTTTCTTCCATTAAATAGAGAGCAGAAATCTACACCAGCTAAGCAATCTTCTGCGCAAGACTCAACATCTTTAAAATATCCTAATTTTACCGGGGTTGAAGAAGCACAACTCGCCGGATCAGAAATTGAACAATTATAATATCCACAATAACCGTAATCGGGACTAGACGGATCAGAAGAAACATCTGTTCCAGAGCCACCGCGACAAATATCATCATCTAGAGATGGGGTACGCTTAGCATCAAAACAACAGGCCGCGCTGTGATCAGCACAATCTGATTGTGTTTGCAGCCCAGTACAATCAGTACACACCCCTTGAGGATTTTCCGAAGTAATACTGCAATATTGTCCACTCTTGCCTGAACAATTACAAGCCGCGTCATGTTCTGCTTGGGTGCTACCAACATTGGCGCAACCTGAACACTGTCCTAAACCAGCACCATCATCTGCCTGATCAGTTCCACAGGTGCCAGAACACTCTAAAGGAGCGCAACAATCTTGTGCGCTATTACCAATCCGACAGCAGCAATCACAACTAGGCAAATCATAAGCAATACATCTATCGGCAGCCGCCATATCGGGATTATCTTCACACAATGAGCCAGTTGGACAAACTCCCTGAGAAACACAACGACCATCAGACCCAACTCTTTCACAAGTCAAGCCATCTTTACATAAACTGCAAACAGAACTTTCGTCTGTACAAATATTATTTATTCCCTTTGTCCAACCACTGGGACAAGAGGTAAGTGTGGTAAATTGCCAATTACCATCTTGGTTACAAGTAACGGTGGCTTGAATAGTTTGTTCACCCAAACTAAATGTTCTAGATTCTGATAAACTACATAAACCGTCGGCACCTGACTTAACACACTTATTAATTGAAGCGTCGTAAAAGCAAGATGATTGGAAGGCGTCACAACCAGTCACAGAAGCACAAGAATAATCACAACTACCTACTACTTTTTTACTATTACCCGCATAAGGCGAGCAAACTCCGGTTGTATTAGGGCAGAAAGAATCTACTTGACAAGCACCGGCGTAATCGGCTAGCGTGGAACAACTTTCAGTTGGATCTACGATATCTCTCTGAGTATAGCCAGTGCTAAAATTCCATTCAAAAACGGAATTAGGAATATCAATTAAACAATCATTAAGACTGGCCACACAGCGCCCTTTCTTATAAGTATTTCCTGGGCAACAAACCTGACTGCCAGGGCAACTATCATTACCAGCGCAGCTACCAACTTCAAAATTTAAATCATTGCCCCATTCATTATTTTTAACTACCTTTACCGGGCCAGTAACTGCTCCCTCGGGAACAGAAGCGGTAATAATATCAGCTCCATTTTCCTGATTAATAACACCGGAAATATTTTTGTTAACACTAAACTGAACTAAACCAGCTTGCCCGGTTGGGCCAAAATATTCACCATACAATTTTACAGGAGTAGAAGCTGCTCCTTGAGCAGGATCAATCTTACACAAACTTGTCTTCAAAGATAAACTACTATCAACGTTAAATGAATTAGGATTTAATTGACTAGTATCTATTACGCCACTAGCTAATTCTACACGAATATAATTATAGCCATTAGCGGCTGCTTCCGGTACCTTCACAATTATCTGATTATCGCTCCAAACAGAACTGGCACAAACCGGCGGGAAAGAATAATCAGCTTCAGCGCCACCAAAATAAACTTTTGAATTACCACGTGCACCACCAAATCCGCTACCAGTAATAGTAACGTATTGCCCTGATCTTCCAGTTGTTGGCGAAAATGAAACTATAAAAGGACCATCTTTAGGGTCGGCTTCTTTATCAAAATATAAATAATTACTTCTTTCTTGATTTCCGCCTAAAGTGCTAATTACGAAACTAGTAGCTTCGCCTGACCTAATATTAGGAACGGCGGCTGTGCCAGATAAACCGCTAGGATGACTAAAGCTAGAATCAAGAGCCTGAACATTTGTTTGGTAGTTACCAAAATATGCTCTACCGGCATAAAGACTGTTGCCTTGGTAGGTAGCGGCCGTACCCAAACCTCCAATTTCTGGAGTAAGACGGCACAAACCTGGGCGCACTATTGTGTTGGCGACAAAATCAGCAATTATAGGACCATAGTCATTATTAGTAGAATCTTCTTGGCCGTCTTGTCTAATAACTTTAATTCCACCACTACTAACTCCACTTGGGATGGCAATAATTATTTGTTTATCACTCCAAGAGTCTATACAAATTGGATTAATATCTGAAGGATTGCGCCCCAAACGATTGCCTCCTAAAAATATAACTTGACTAGAAGCTGGATCATATTCACCAAAACTTCTACCAAAAATTGTTAAAAAATTATCAACGGCACCATTAGGAGCAGCTTGATTACAGACAGTATTACAGTCAGAATCTTGTTGGCAAGATTTATTTATATTTTCTTGACAAAATCCTCCTTCCGGACTAATTCCAGTAATGACTGGCGGCCCCGAACAAGTACAGGTATCTAGATTACAAGTTAAAAATTCAGAACAAAGACTATTGTTAGCATCACAAGTTGGCGTATCGCTGTCAGCATCACAAGAATCACCTGCCCCCCCCTTAGGTTGGCAAGTACAATCAGTAGCACAGTAATCCTGAGGAGAGCAGATGCTATCACTAGCCTGGCAACCGCCTAAAATAGAATTGGAGTCGCAATATTGTTCCGCCGAATAGCTAGAGCAGTCCGAGCCAACACAACCACTCCAAGAACCAGAAATACAAGTCATTGACCCATTACAACCGCAAGACCGTGTCGTACCATCAATGCAACCACTGTCACCATTTGTACCATTAGTAGCATCACTTAATCTATCCAAAACAAATGAAGCAATCGCCCAAGAAGAAAGAATTATACCTAAGCCAATAACCGCACTGACTAACAACTTTTTAGCCTTGGATATCTTTTCCTCTTCGCCCCCAGAAGTCATCCACAAAAAACCGGCATAAATAATAAGGCCTAGCGCAATAACACCCAGAAGACCAAGAGTAACATTAATAATCCGCGTAAAAATAGCACGCGGATCGCTTTCAGAAAGAGAGCCTCCTAACCCAGAAGATACTTCATCCACCCCAAAAGTCTGAGCAAAAACTAAACGGAAAGCAAAAATTCCTCCCAGAACTACTACTAAAGAGGCGAGTTGTTTAAATATTTTCTTAGACACAAATTTATATTATTGGCAGTTGCCATTTTCATCTAAATTATTAGAAGGTAACCCGAAACAACAAGATGGATTATCCCAAGTTGCCTCACAACTAGGTCCTGAACTTGGTTTAAAACAATTCTGATAAACATCTTTTAATCCCGACCCAGTCTGAGCAATATAGGAAAGAGATTCTGAAAATACAGAATGCTTAATGCTGGCAACCGTTAAATCAGTCACGCCATCTAAAGGCGAAACATCCTTATCCTCTGATAATATCCAGTACCCAAGCGGACTAGCAGCCGCGCTCTTTAAATTTACAAATTTATGTTCAACTGGCCCCTGGGCGCCGTCTAAAACAGTGCTACCCGATTTCAGCGTACTGGACATAATCAAGGTATTAAAAGTTATCTCCACTGGATCGGTTAAAGTGGTAATGTCAGTTTGTCCATTGACTGGAGTAATCGAGGTTATACGCGGCGAAGATAATTCTTTCTGATCATTAACAAAAAATGAAAAACGATAACTATCACGATTGCTAATGATCCCATTATTTTCATTAAAATAAGAAATTGGGCCATCGGCTAAAGCATCTCTATTTCCGTCCAAAGAATTAAATGCTGTATCAGTAACGCCATTCATAGCAATAATATCAGCCAAGGGATAATTACGCTGACCGGCATCTTGGCAGGTACGGTAACCAAGCGGAGTCATGGCACACGATGTATATGGACTAGAAGCTGAACAATCTTGATCGCTCGCGCAAGTTTTTAGCCCAGCTGCTTTTACCTCTAAAGCTAAGTTACTATTTGATGGCAAGCAATATATTTTTTCACCACAACCATTAATTCCACATTCATTATCAGAAATAAACTCTACTGTCTTATAACCATTAGAAATAGCGAAATGTCCATTCAAATAATTACCAACACACGTGCCACCGTCACACTTATAAGAAAGGCACTCTGAATTTACCGAACAAGCTGCTCCTGACGAATTTCCACCAGCCGCATTAATTAAGCGCAAATAAGGAGAAACTTCAGCAGCCGAACCAGATAAGGTAACCGGGTTCATTGGTTCATTAAAAGTAAACTTAACAACCGCATTCATTGCAACGTCTCGCTTATCATTAATAACATAAGAAATTTTTTCATCAGCCCCGCCAGAAAAAGCCGTGAGCCCTAAAGCACTAGAATTGCTTGTGCTAAGTATTAAACTATTAGCAACGCTACCAGAAACTTTAGCCTCTAAAGAAACGCGGCTACCCGTACGAGAAATATTAATATCAGGATGCCCACTTAATTTAGCCTGAATATCCATGGCTTGATTATCAACATTACAAGTACCCTCTCTAACAATAATGTTATTATTCTCTCCGGTAGACGCAAAAGAATATTTAATATTACCAACCGTAAGGGTATCAGCGAGCTGTTCGGGAGTTATCTCAACCTCCCACGAATTACCGGCTTCATGACTATCAACTTTAAGACTAAAATATCCATCAAAAATAACTTTATTGTCAGCATCAAAATCAGCCACCCCTAATAAGGCGCTGGTATTGAGATTAAAAAGCTGTGCACGATTAGGTTCGTCTGCGGGCACTGAAACAATAAAGCGATTAATAACTCCATGGTAATTCAAAATAACCTCCGCCTCAGGAGAAACATTGTTTACTGCCGCCGGCTTATATATTTTAGGACAACTATTTACAAAAATTTCTGCTGTAGCGTTAGCAGCTGAAACACTGGTAGTAACTACATCTTTGGCGTTATCGGGCAAAGGAAATAAAAATTTAGAAACTACTTGCGGCGGCGTTAAATCTAAACGAGAGCCAATTTCAAAAGTCCAGATAAGTTCATTAGCACTACAGGTGCTAAACATAGAAGTGCCATCAGCTTTTTTAAAATCAGAAGTAATTTTCACTATGTAGTCTGTGTTGTTTTCAGCGGTTCCTAAATAACTAAGCGGGGAAAGTATTACAGTTCTCTTGTCGGCTGACACGGCAACCGAAACGTCAGTAACATTAGAATTAGGGCTAGGGCAAGAAGAGGTGCAAGCATCATTCAAATCTTGTTTATATATTCTAATACTATTTGGATTAATAAGAGCGCAGGCGCCATTATCACAAGCACAGGCCGAACCAGAAGTATCAACACAAGCTGATGATAAATCAATCTCTTCTTTAAAAGTCAGAATAATAGAAGTGTTGCGTGGAACGTCTTTTTGATTATTTTCCGGATAAACATCTTGTACCGAACAAGACCCTATAGCCCCCAAGCCAACACTAAAATTTTCTCTAATACTACCACTAGGTAAATCTGAACCATTCCCAGAAATAGCCCCCATCAATTTAGAAAGAAGAAAAGTTGTTATTGCCCAAGAGGAGAGAATAATTACTAAACCAATAATTGCATTCTTTAAAATATTTTTCGCACTTCGTATTTTTTCCTCTTCGCCACCCGATGTCATCCAAAGAAATCCAGCATAAATCATGAGTCCAAGAGTAATAACGCCGAGCAAACTTAGAACAATCTGAATAATGCGTCCAACGATAGCTCGAGGGTCGCTGTTTGATAAAGCAATCGTACTTTCAATGGAGTCAACGCCAAAATCTTGCGCCTGAGAAATATTGGCGACTAATAAGGCGACTAATGCCAAAAAAAAGCCGAAAATTATCTTTTTTCTTTTCAACATTTTTTCTTAGGAGAACTTTAAAAATACTCCTTTTAATGCTATACTATATTATATTTTTATTATAACATAAGCATGCCAAAATAAAAACTATTTATGACCATAGAAAGGATAATTAAAAAATTTATTGACAACAACCCTGGAGTAGACGCCGACCTATTAAAAAAAGCCTTTCTTTTTGCTGATGTCGCTCATGCTGGACAATTAAGAAAAAATGGCGAGCCTTATATCCAGCACCCCCTACACACCGCCTATATTCTTGCCGAAATTAGGGCCGATTTGCCAACCGTAGCAGCTGGAATTCTACATGATGTCCCTGAAGATACTGAAAAAACCATAGAAGAGGTGGAAATGGAATTCGGCGCCGAAGTTGCCAGCCTAGTAAGCGGTGTAACTAAATTAAGTAAAATAAAATATCGTGGCATTGAACGTTATAGAGAAAATCTAAAAAAAATGTTTCTCGCCATGACTAGCGATTTACGTGTTATCTTTATTAAATTTTGTGATCGTCTAAATAATTTACGCACCTTAGAATCTCTACCTCCCGATAAAAAACGAAGGATAGCCGCCGAAACCCTAGAGATATACGCTCCCGTTGCCGGCTTACTAGGTATTGAGCGCTTGAAGTGGCAAATGGAGGATATTTGCTTCAAACATCTTTATCCAGAAAAATTTAATGAATTAGAATATAAATACGAAGTTGAAAAAAAAGTTGAAAGACAGCGTTTTTTCCAAAATGTACGTGGTATTTTAAAACCAAAACTCGAAGAAGCTGGAATCAAATATGAAATAGAAGCGCGCTTCAAGCACTTATACAGCATTTTTAAAAAAATGCAAGAAAAAGACAGAAAATTCAACGAAATTTATGATGTCTTTGCCATGCGTATTATTGTGCCCACCATTGATGACTGTTACAAAGTTCTAGGTGTTATCCACACTATTTGGAAGCCAAAACCAAATCGCTTTAAAGACTATATTGCCGTCCCTAAACCAAACGGCTATCGTTCTTTACACACAACCATTTTTGGACCTGAAGGAAAACCAACAGAATTTCAAATCCGAACTAAAGAAATGCATGAAGAAGCTTTATATGGTATTGCCGCCCACTGGTATTACAAATCTAAAGGTAGCACCGATAATTACCAGCAACCGCGTTGGATTAAAGAAATCGTTGATATTCAAAAAGAAATTACCAACACTTCAGAGCTGGTCAAAAATGTTAAAATGGATATTTTTCGAGACCGAATTTTCGTCTTCTCTCCAAAAGGTGATGTCTTTGAACTACCAGAAAAATCAACCCCGATTGATTTTGCCTATGCTATCCATGGCAATGTCGGCAACAAAGCCTCTGGCGTATTAATAAATGATAAACTGGGACGTTTGGATCAAGAATTAAAAAATGGTGATATGGTAGAAATAATTATTGAAAAAAACCGCCAACACCCAAATAAGGACTGGCTAAAATTTGTAAAAACCAAGCGTGCACGCGACCAAATTAAACAACACGCCAAAAAATCAACCCTAGAAAATATTAAACGATTTATCCCTGGCATAAACAAGTAATTTTAAAATAATTACCAAACAAAAAACGTCTCGTAATGAGACGTTTTTTGATACTAAAAATTAAAAATATTATCTTCTAGTAGTTTCGGGGAGCTTGCCAGTTTTGCGTAATAATTCGTTTTTCTTACTAAGCGCTAAACCTGATAAAGCCCGCTTTTTGAAAAGACGCTTAGTTTTTTTAGGCACTAAATGTTGTTTAGACCTGGCCTTTTCCAATCTTTTGCTGTTTTTTAAGCCTTTCTTAAATTTTCTAAGAAAGCTTTCAAAACTTTCTCCTGGTTTTCTTTTAAAATCTGCCATTAGTATACACCTCCCTTTCTAAGACTTAGTTTTTTATCATATCTGTCCTTACGTGACAACCTTTCTTTAACTTTCTTAAATACTAGAGTTTCTTGAGCACCAGAATCCATATCTCTCATAAGAATGGTTCCGTCCATTATTTCTTTTTTACCTAATATTAAACAAGTTGTTGCCTTCATGGCCGTCGCTTCTTCAATTTGAAGCTTAAGACTGTCAGAAGCCAACGCTTGTCTTACGTTAAAACCGGCTTTACGCAAGTCTTCAAATAGCTGCAAGGCTTTCAGTTTTGCCTGATCACCCAACTGAGCAATAAATACTATATCTTGTTCGGTTTTATTTGTCAAAGATTGCTTATCTTTAATGCGGCCGATAACTCTTTCTAGTCCAATTGCGATGCCAGCAGCCGGCATGGATTGTCCGCCCAAAGTTTCAATTAATCCGTCATAGCGGCCACCGCCAGCAAGCGCTAAACGTCCAACACCCCCGTCATCATTAACCGGCCAAAACTCAAAAACAATATCATTATAATAATTTAAGCCACGAACTAAATATGGATTAAAATTATAGCTAATATTAAGCTCATCTAAAAATTCTAAAGTCTTAGCTAAATATTCACGACTAGCATCTGAAAGGAAGTCTGCAATTTGTGGCGCTTCTTCGCGTAATTTTAAACAAGACTCTTCTTTACAGTCCAATAGGCTTAAAGAGTTTTTGCCTAAATTATTTTTACAAGCATTACATAATTTAGAGCGATTACCTCTTTCCTTATAAAAATTAGATAATTTCGTACAATAGCTTTTACGACATTCCGCATCACCCAAGCTATTTATTTGCAGCTGTGCGGAAACCTGCATCTCCTCAAAAAAATTGTTAGCTATCATAATCAGTAAAGCCTCAGCCATCGGCTTTTTTTCACCAATAATTTCTAAATCAAACTGAGTTGATTCACGATAACGACCGCTCTGTAATTTTTCTCGACGAAAAATAGAACCAATAGAAAACAGATGAGCGGTTGTTATCTCCGTCTGTAAACTATTTTCTAAATAAGAACGAATTATTCCTTGAGTTATCTCGGGACGCATTACCGTTTTTTCACTCTTCTCACCATCAACTAAGTATATTTCTTTATCACTATCATGACGAGATGATTTTTTGTATAAATCAAAACTCTCTAATATTGGGGTTCTGACAGAAGAAAATCCATACAGCTGTGCTAACTTATTAGCTTTTTCTAGAGCCAAATCAAAACAAATCTGTTCAGTGCCTGAAAAATCCTTCATTCCTAAAAGTCTATCGGGTGTTTTATCGCTCTTTCTTTCTGTCTTTACAATTGATGTTTCAGGTGTACTCTTCTTCCTTCTGGGCATAATTTTATTCTTAGTTTATTCTATTCATTAATCAACTCACCATATTGAGGCCAGTAATCTTTATTAAAAACCGTTATTCTATCAAAAGGCCAACCCCGAAACAATACTTTTCCTGTAATAAAAACCTTATCAACCGGACCAAAACTGCGAGAATCTTTGGAGGCGGGACGATTATCGCCAAGAACAAAATATTCATTTTCACCAATCTGAATTATTGATTCACTATTATCATAAGTTCCTAAGCCGTCAGGTAAATATATTTCATTTAAAACTACTCCATCTGGGCTTTCGTTGTTAAATATTTTTACTTGGCCATCTTTAATTTGTACTTTTTCTCCAGGCAGGCCAATTATACGTTTAATAAAATATTCTTGAGGATCCTTAGGATAGCGGAAAACGATAACTTGCCCACGCACTGGCTCATTAAGACGATAACTAATTTCATCAATAATTAAATATTCATGATCATGAAAATTTGGCTCCATTGATGCGCCCTTAACATAAAACGGTTGAATCAAATAATAACGCACCGGCAGGATGATTGCCAAAGAAATACTAACGACTTTAATTATCTCCCAAACAAATAAAAAAAATTTGCGCATAAAATTACTTAAACGTCCTTGATAATAACAAGGACAGCTTACAGTTTATCAAAAAAATCAAGAAAAATCAAATCTCACTCAACACCAAATAGCGGACATAAACTAGTTCAGATTATTAACATAGCGTCGCCATAACTAAAAAAACGATAATTCTTAGAAATGGCTTCCTGATAAGCTTGCAAAATATTATCTTTACCGGCCAAGGCACTAACTAGCATTAACAGGGTTGATTGCGGCAGATGAAAATTAGTAACTAGCGCATCTACTATTTTGAACTCGTATCCGGGATAAATAAAGATGTCAGTTCTAAAAAACAAATCAGATGATGATTGATAAACTTTGTTTACATCTAACAAACTAGCGGCTGCTTCTAAGGATCGGCAACTAGTTGTACCAACCGCAACAATTCGTCTACCTGATTGCTTCGCAATCAAAATCTCCTGCCAAACTTCGGCAGTTATTTCTACTGATTCGCTATGCATTTTATGCTCGGTAATAAACTCCGTTTTAACCGGAGCAAAGGTTCCTAGACCAACGTGTAGAGTAATAAATTTAATCTTAACACCCTTATCTTCAATCTTCTTAAGCAAACTCTTAGTAAAATGGAGACCAGCCGTTGGCGCTGCCACTGAACCATCCTTACCGGCGGCCGCAAATACTGTTTGATAACTGGCTTTATCTTTTTTTCCTCCCCGAGGATTTTTAATATAGGGCGGCAATGGTACTTCACCAATTTTATTTATCTCTTTAAAAAAATCAGCACCTATTAAATTAAAATTAACATTTCTTGTGCCATCCTGATTATCAGAACCAATGGTAGCAAATAATTTATCTGATAAATCAACAATCTGTCCAACTTTAAGCCGCCCCCTAACCAAACACTCCCAGGTGTCAGCGTTAATTTTCTGATGTAAAAAGATTTCTACACTGCCGCCAGAATCGCGTTTATAACCGAACAACCTCGCCGGAAAAACTTTGGAATTATTTAAAACCAAAACATCGCCCGCTTGCAAATAATTAATTATTTCAGAAAACTGATGATGTTCCCGCGCTCCGCTATTTTTTGACAATACCAGAAGCCGCGAGCTGTCTCGCGGCTGGGCTGGTTTTTGAGCAATTAATTCCAGCGGTAAATTATAAGAAAAATCTGAGGTCTTAAAATCCATAACAACTTAAACTAATCTATCTTGATCAACTGGTTTAATACCTAAATGTTCCAAGCCTAAATGAGTAATCACGCGACCACGCGGCGAACGATCTAAAAATCCTAGTTGCATCAGATATGGTTCATACATATTTTCAATCGTGTCTGCTTCCTCGCCAGTTGAGGCTGCCAGGGTATTTAAACCTACTGGACCACCTTTAAACTTATGGGCAATTGTTTCTAATAAGCGCCGGTCAACATTATCCAATCCTAATTCATCTATTTCAAGCATCTTAAAAGCCTCATCGCAACCTAAAATATTTACGACACCATCTCCTTTAACGGCGCAGTAATCACGAACTCGTTTTAATAAACGATTAGCGATACGCGGCGTACGGCGACTGCGACCAGCGATAGCCTGCTTAGCATCCGCTTCTATTTCGACTCCCAAAATACTAGCACTGCGAAAAATAATGCGTTCAATATCGGACTTTTCGTAAAAATTAAGATGATAAGATAAGCCAAAACGGTCACGAAGCGGAGCCGATAGTAAAGAGGCCATGGTTGTTGCACCGACAATAGTAAATTTGGGAAGATCAAGGCGTAAAGTGCGTGCACTTGGCCCCTTGCCCATAATAATATCTAATGCAAAATCTTCCATAGCCGGATACAAGATTTCTTCAACCGCTTTAGGCAAACGATGAATTTCATCAATAAATAAAATATCACCCGCCTCTAGGTTAGTTAAAATTGCTGCCAAATCGCCACTTTTTTCAATCGCTGGTCCAGAAGTAACGCGGATATTAGCGCCAGTTTCATTAGCAATCACATGAGCTAGTGTTGTTTTACCTAAACCAGGCGCACCATAAAGCAAAACGTGTTCAATCGGCTCATTTCTTTTCTTAGCAGCGGCAATGGTAATTTCCAAGCTTTGCTTAATTTTTTCTTGGCCAATATATTCCTGGAATCTGCTTGGCCGTAAAGAAAAATCTAATTTTTCATCTTCCGGCGTATCTTCTGGGGTTATTAAGCGATCTTCTTCATTCATATTTTTATCATTATACCTGACGAAATTCACAAATAGAGTTAAAGTCACAATATTTACACATCATTGATGGTGTTGGCGCAAAATTACGATTCTTAATCGCATTGATTTCTTCAATGACACTAATTTTTAATTTATCAATTTCTTTTTCTGTTGCTAAAAAAGAAACTTTTTTGCCTGTCTCTAAATAATAAAAACTAAGCTGGCCAACCTTCTCGCCAAGAAATTCTTCTAAGAAAACTTGATATAAAATTAACTGACGCTTGCTTTCAAAAGTTAGTTTGTCTTTTCCTTTGCCCGTTTTATAATCAATTACCTCCAAACGGCCATCTGCCAAACGATCAACCCGGTCAATTGCTCCTTTAATAATGTTGCCACCAATCTTAAAAGAAAACTTTTTTTCCAAGAAAATAGTTTCGGCGGGAGTATTTTCGTTATAGTCTATTAGAAAATCTTTTAAAGCTTTCTTGCCGTTATGATAATATTTTTCTCGCTCTTCCTTGTTTGCATAACCATCAGCCTGCCAAAATTCTTCATATAAAGACAGTAATCTTTTTTCGCTTAAATCAATTTTCTTTACAGAGCTACTGCCTTCATCAGCGAACAAACTAGCTTGCAACTTCTTAGCCTCGGCTAACGTAGGTAATAAAAAATTATATAAAGTATTATGTAAAACACGTCCAAAAATAAGCGAAGCTTTGTCGGTTGAGGCAGGAATTTTCAAAATAAAAGCGAATTTATATTGCAAAGGGCAAGTAGAAAAGGCAGCTAACTGCGAAAAAGAAAATTTAGCTGGCAGAGGCAGAATAGCATCTTTATCTTGACGTACTTTTTCCGCTTCTTCAAGCTCATTTAAACGATGTAAATCTTTCAAAAAAATATTTTTCTTACTAAGTTGCGTCTCCTCACTAACCAGTTCAGGATTTATACCCATCTCTAGAATAAACCGAGAGGGTTTCTTATCTCTGGCACCTCCATAATCTTTAGCGCTAGTTAAATATAATTCCTCTTTGGCTCTAGTTGCTGCTACATAAAACAACCGACGCTCTTCTTCTAAATGGGCATCAATTGAAACAATAATTTTTTCTTTAATCAAGGCATCTGGAATAGAAATTTTTTCGCTCCGCGCAATCGTTGGGAATTTTTTATCTACTAAATTAACAATAAAAACATATTTAAATTCTAGACCCTTAGCCCCATGAACCGTCATAATCCTAACACTCTCATTATCGGTAAAATCAAGCTTTAAAGAACCAGTTTCACCCGCTTCTAATTCTAGATTAATTACCTCTAAAAAGTCTTTCAACCTTAAATCAGAATTATTATCTTCTAGAGTTTTTATTTTTTGATAAAACTGATTAAGATACGAAAATAATTCTAAGTCTCTATCATGATCTAGTTTTTCCAGCAATCCAGAATCATAGGCGAAATGCAAAAAAATCTTTGTCGGCTTTTCTTTGGCGGCAAGCACTGAGTGCATCTCTATTAAACTAAGTAATTTAACAATATTCTTCTCACTCTCTGACGAAATATTTTTAATTAAACTGATATTTTTTAGAGCCTCATACAAGGACCAGACTTTACGGGACGCTAACTTATTTATTTCCACTAACTCCGCATGAGAAACCTTAAAAGTTTCCATATTTAAAACCCTGAACAAAGCAGCAGATTCATGATAATTATCTAGTAATCGGAAATAAGCCAATATATCTAAAATAATTGGCTTATAATAAAGACCGCGCCAAGACATAAAGCGATGCGGAATATCCAAGCGATTTAATTCTTTAACATAAGCATCAGCCGTATCATTAGCTCTAACTAAAATTGCAAAATCTAACCAACTAATCTCTTCTCCTTGAGAAATTTTTTCTTCATAAATATCTTTAATACGTTGACCGACAAAAGATACCTCTTCCTCTTGATTAGAAAAATTAAAAAAGCGAACTGCGGGCGCGGGATATTTCTTACTGCTCACTGCGCCCTTAGCTACTAGCTTTTTATCAAGACCAAGTTTAGCCTCTAAACGATTAGGGTCGTTATGTTTAATAAATTCATGCGACTTGTCTAAAATTTCCTGACGAGAACGGTAGTTTTCAGTTAAAATTATCTCCTCAGACTTAAGATAATCCGACTTAAACTGCATGATATTAGAAATAGAAGCGCCGCGGAATTTATAGATTGCCTGGTCATCATCTCCGACCACCAATAAATTATTTTGTGGAGCTGCTAAAATTTTTACTAGCTCATACTGAGCTAAATTAGTATCCTGGAACTCATCAACCATAATATATTTAAATTTGCGGCGATAATATTTTAAAATATTCGGCCTATCTTTGAAGAGCTTAATAGTGTAAACAATTAAATCACCAAAGTCTAAATAATTATTTTCAAATAGCAATTGGTTATAAATATTATAGGCGCTTGCCAACTCTTTAACCCGAACCGTTTCTAACTCATCATCTTCACCATTAGTAGACTCAGCGCTTTCTAAATTCTCTGCGTACTTTAAATATTCAGTAGCAGATATATCTTCATCCTTTAAACGAGAAAAATGTTTAATTAGCTCGGAAATAAATTTAGTTGGATTGCCTAAAGGACGATAATAATCTAACTGAAAACGTGTTAAATTTCTCTTAATCATTACCCACTGATCAGTTGCTGATAACAATTTAAAACTGGGATTAAGGCCGATCTCTAAGGCATGATCGCGCAAAATACGCTCACAAAAACCATGGAAAGTATTAATCCATAAATCAGTATACCCGTAAGGCAAAATAATATCGGCGCGCTCTTCCATCTCGCCAGCTGCTTTTTCTGTAAATGTTAATAATAGAATTTCATCCGGAGAAATTTTTTTAACCGTTAAAAGATGTGCTAAACGATTAATCAAAACCGTAGTTTTACCCGTACCAGCGCCAGCCACAATTAAAAGTGGGCCATCTTCATGTGTTACGGCCGCTTTCTGAGCGCTATTTAATTTTGCTAATAATTCCGACATAAAATTTTAATATTTTTCTAGCCTAGCGTGATAATTCCAGTTTACCGCTAACTGCTGCTTGCTTATCAGCTTCTTCCAAAGTAGACCAAGCAGTAAAATTTTTAAGAAAAATTTCTCGTTCTGTTTGATTCATTAAACGCGGAGCTGATTTTTCTGAAAGCAATGAAAATAAATAAACTGTTGTCGTCGCTTGACTGAAGCTCAGTTTGATCGCTAATCCTTCTTGAGTATCTTTAGAAAAATATTGATCAAAAATAAAATTCCCTAAAGAGTAAAAAATTGGCTTCCCCTGATAAATTTCCATACCTTGAACAACGTGAGGGTGGTGTCCGATTATAACATCGGCGCCAGCATCTATCAAGGCATGTCCAATATTCTGCTGATAGCTATTAAAGTAATGTTCATACTCAGTCCCCCAATGAATATTAATAATTGCCAAATCAGTTGTCGAAGCTGCCAAGCCAACTAATTCCTTAGCTTTCTCTAAATCAAAATGAGCATAAACCATTGATAATCCTATTAGGGCGACTTTCTGACCAGAAAGTTCTACAATTTTAAGTGAATATTCATCAACCTGTGCATCAGGTGAGCCGCTAAAATAAAAATCTAGCGCTTGCAGATTTCTTCTTGTCTCCTCTACGCCTTTAGTTCCTTGGTCAGTAAAGTGATTATTGGCAAGCGTAAAATAATTAAAACCATAATCATCAAGTTCAGCGATTCTTTCCGGAGAAAAAGCAAAGTCATAAGAATTTTGCGGGGAATAATGGGCGCCGCTATCAGTTACTGCTCCTTCTAAGTTAGTGCCAACAATATCAAAGCCAGAAAAAAATTGTTTATCTTCGCCCGCTAAATTGTCTAATAAAAAACCAATATTTTTTCCTGCAAGTTTTTCACCCACATGTCGATCAAGCATCATGTCGCCGAAAAAAAGAAATTTAAGCTCACGCGCACCAATTAATTCTGGATCCAAATTTTGATTAGGAATATATTTCGGTTGATTTCCCAAAGCATTCTCCTGAGCATTAATTTCTATATCAACCAAACTTTCATCAGTATAATTTAAAGTGTAAAAGACAGTAGCGCTGGCCGCTATTATAAAAACTGCGCTAATTGAAATTATCCATAACCAAAGTTTTGCCATATTAAAATCTTAAAATTTTAATATCTTTTTCAACTCAGCTTCTTTTAATTTACCGATACCAGCTAAATTAAGGCTAGAATTAACAAATATTTTTTTAGCCGTCTTGCGCAAATCAGCTGCTGAGATTTTTTTTATTTTCTTTAGAAAATCTTCCGGACTAAACAACTGTCCTCGTAAAACTGCTTGCCTAGCATACCAATTGGCAAGATTATCGCTCGCTTCCATTTGTAAAAACATCCGACCTTGTAGCAAATCTTTAGCCCGAGCTAGCTCCTCCTTAGAAACCAATTCTTCTTTTAAGCGTGCATATTCAGCCAGGATAATTTCTATTGCCTTAGAAACTTTTGCAGTCGGCACACCAGCCTGAGTAGATAAATAACCAGAATCAGTATAGAATTCTGTATCAGTTTTTACATAATAGGCTAAGCCATTACGCTCTCTAAGATTAATAAATAATCTTGAACTCATCGCGCCGCCTAAAATTACCGCTAGCAGCTTGGCATTCAACTCTTCGCCATGACCGATAGGAAAAGTTCTCACTGCTAAAGAAATGCTTGCCTGATCAGTATCTTTAAAAACTATCTTAACTTGTGGCCCGGTTTGCTTATAAATATTCTTAACTTGTTTTTTCCATTTATTAGCCCCAAGCTTATTCATGATTTCGCGCCCTTTTTTAATATCTTTATCCTTAATGCCGCCAGCCAATACTAAAGTTGCACTCTTGGCGCCATATTGTGAACGGAAATAAGACATAAAATCTTGGCGAGTAAAATTCTGAATATTTTCTTTGGTGCCAATTGTATCCCAACCGGCCGGAGTATCCCCAAATAAACAACGCTCTAAGACATCTTCAATATGCATCATGGGGTTATCTTCATACATATTTAGCTCTTCAATAATTACGCCCTTTTCTCTTTCAATTTCTTCCTTATCAAACTTAGAATTTAAAATCATGTCCCCTAAAATATCTAAAGCTTCAACTAATTTATTTTCCGCCGCCTTAACCCAATAGCCAGTATATTCTTTAGAGGTAAAAGCATTAAATTCGCAACCCAAAGCATCAAGGGCGCTAGAAATCATCAGCGTATCTGGTCTATTTTCTGTACCCTTAAAAAACATGTGTTCTAAAAAATGAGAAATACCACTATTTTTTCTAGTCTCATAACGAGAACCTGTTTTAAACACCATTAACGCGGTCGTTGTCTTGGCACCAGGAACTGGCACGGTAACAATTGGCGCCTTATTTGACAAAACTATTCTTTTGTATTTATTCATATTAAAAATTTGCTTAATTACTTAGCTTGTTTTAAATTTAGCACAGATTTGATATAATTTAAAGCAACTAGACTGTTATAATTCCTAATCTTTTTTGACCTATGAAGTATGCTATAAAAGATCGCAATACCATCCTAACCAACGGCCATTTTTATAAAATCTCCCGAATTAAAGACTTGCCAGATAATGAAAAACCACGCGAAAAACTTTTAGAAAATGGTGCCGGTGCTCTTAGCTCGGCTGAGCTCTTAGCAATAATTCTTGGCGTAGGCACAAAAAAAGAAGAAGTTTTTGCCATGGCTAACCGACTTTTACGAGAATACGGCGAAAAAGGTATTGCCTACCAAAAAGACCCTAAGGCTATTCAGAAAGATTTAGGCTTGCCCATCGCTAAGGCCTGTCAGATAATCGCCTGCTTTGAACTTGGTCGTCGTTTTTATCAAAAAAAACCGGGCGGGTCTATTACCATCAGAACTGCCAAACAAGCCTATGAATATCTAAAAGACATGCGCACCTTAAACAAGGAGCAGTTTCGCGGGCTTTATCTTAATACTCATTATCAATTAATTCACGATGAAGTAATATCTATCGGCACTCTTGATTCCGCCATTGTTCAACCACGTGAAGTTTTCCGTCCCGCTCTAGAATATTCAGCTGCTGCTATTATTATTGCCCACAACCACCCATCGGGCGTAGTTAAAGCAACTAAAGCTGATGCCGAAATTACTAATAAACTAGTAGAGGCCGGAAAAATACTAGACATTGAAGTTCTAGATCATCTTATTATCGGACAAAATAAATTTCTAAGCATTATTTAAGCATGCTAAAAAAATATCAAATTAAAAATCTAGTTTGGTTAGTAAAAGATGAGGCAGGTACCCGCTTTCACATTGAACAAGATGACTACTTCGGGACAATCGCTACTATTATCAGTCTACTAAGACAAAAGATAAAAGAAAATCCGGCTAAACTAGCGCCGGATTTTATGACTACTTTAAATAATCTCGAGAAAGATTTAGTCTGGCTGCAAAATAATTATCAAATTAATCCCAGAACAAAAAAGAAAAATAAAATACCAAAAGGCAAAGATAAGAGCCAATGATCAAACATCATAAGAATTACCATAGCAACAACGACTGCCAAAGAAAATGACTGCTTGCGGCTGTCTCGCGCTAAAAATGAAAGAAATAAAATCAAACCAAGAAAAGCAAACAATCCGCTCTCGGCAAAAACTAAAATGAAAGCATTGTGCACTGGTTGATTATAATAATTATCAGGACGACCATTCAGAGCCGCTTCTTGAACATAATTTCCTATCCCAATCCCGAACAAGGGATTTTTTTTAATCATAGCCTCCGCGTCAGACAAATAATCAACTCTCTCGTGTATAGATGATCTTTCAAGACGCGTACTGGCGTCTAAACGAGTAAAAACAAGCTCTCGATAAGGAAAAATAGCTAAAACAAATAATATTATAGAAAAAAAAGAAACTGCCAGAAACCTCATTAACACCCAGCGGTCCTCATGCTTCATAATATTTATTAACAAACAAATCATGCCGACAATAAATGCCAACCAAGCAGCCCGAGAAAAAGAAAAAAATAGAGCAGCTAAAGAAACAAAATAACTAAAAAATAAAAGCAGCAACCCCCAAACATGAATTTGGGAATTAATAATTTTTTTACGTGCTAATAAAAAGGCGGTAAACAATAAAGCAAAGACTAAAACTCCGCCTAAAATATTAGGGTGATCCAAGCCACCATAAGCCCTGAGCCAACGGCCAGTCGCCGTCTCAACTACTGAGACACCTAATGTTTGTGGATCATGGCTAGCAATCCCCAAATATTTAGAGGCAAAGGTCTTCTGGCTTAAAAATTGCCAAATGCCTAAAACCGAATGTAAAAAAATACTAGTTAAAAAAATATAAAGCGCTCTAGTTCTACTTAAACAACTTTCCTGATAAGCATTTCTATCCAAGCCTTCGCGTAAAAGATAAAATAAACCTAGACCGCCTAAAAAAATAAAATAGCGATGTGCTGCCAACAGAGAATCAGGCGCAAAGAAAAAAGAAATTAAAATCGATATTTCTAAAATTACCAAAAAATACCAGATCGGCGGAGTTGTTTTTTTACTACTTCGCTTAGATAATTGATAAACAAAAAAACAAATTAACGCTAGTAATAGCACTAAATGGCTAACATATAAACTTATCTCATTAAAATTGCTAACAGCTGGACGCAAGATTAACTTTGTTTGCCAAGGTAGCAAAAAAACAAAAATAAGTAAAAATAACTCAGTTAATTGCTTTAATAATTTCATTTTTTTTATCATTAAAAATAACAGCAAATTGACGGCGGCGATCTCCTAAATAAAGTTTTAAAATATCATCAGAAATTATTACTCCATCAGAATTATTATTAGCCCGTAATAGCTCCTTTGCCATAATCTTCAGCTGAAAAATTTTGGCCGCTCTTTCTAAAAAGTTATTTTTACTAGAACTTTCAAGGCTAACTTCTGATATATAAATTCGTGACGAACATAATTTATTGGCCTGTAAAAATTTATCCCAAATAAATTTATGGTCATAAAGAGGAACTAAACCTCTCTGCCAATAATAAAAATAAGGATCTCCTTCAGGTAAAGCTAATTTAGAAATATCAAGATTATTAGCAGTAATATAAAAACTCAAACATATCTTATCTTTTTTTTCTTTACTAGTCGGACGTCGGTTCAGGAGTTTAGCTAGCCCAGCGCAGTACAAACGACTAAGCCAAATCATGCCTGGTTTAGTAATCATAAAAAAATCTATATCACTTCCGGCACGAAGATTATGGCGACCAATAAAATTTGCCGCCGCAATCGCAACTACCCCGGGGAATAAAGAAAAAAGTCGGCTAAACCGACGAGCAATTTTTAACTTAGCACAAGAATAATTATAACGAGCTTGGCGAATATTTATAATGTCGCGCCTCCCTAATAAAAAATAGAAGCCCTGGCTTTCCTGAAGAATGCCGACAGCTTCTAATTCTTCTAATCCAGAAAAAACCTCAACCAAAGAAAAATTGCGATCAAGATAGTGTCTAATTTCGTAAGCGGTTGCCGGATAATCAAAACTATCAAGAAAGATTACCGGATTAAGAACGGCGAGCGCTAGTTGACTAGGTTTTTTTGTCTCTTCAGCTAACATTTTTCGGCTTTTCTATTTTAAGTGGCTCAATGTCTCCGCCAACATCGGTAATCCTGGTAATATCTTTATCAATCTTCTTAAATTCAACATAGGCATTATTATAATGATTAACCATCGTTGACATACTTGAGCCTAATTTTTTCATGAACTCATCGTAACTAAGAATGTGCTTCCCTAGCTTCTCAATATTAATGCGTATTTCCTTAGCTTTTTCTTCAATTTGCATCGCTTTTAGTCCTTGCAAGACTGTCTGTAAATATGCCAAGAAAGAAGTTGGAGAAACAATTATTACTTTCTTGTCACGAAAAGCGTATTCAATTAAATCACGAGTATTAACTTTAACTGCGCCAACTTTATTAATTAGTAAATCATAATAAATCGCTTCCGAGGGGATAAACATGAAGGCAAATTCCATGGTTTTTTTCTCCGGTAAGACATACTTAGCAGTCTCATCAATGCGGTTCTTTAAATCCTGCTTGAATTGTTGCTCAAATTTTTCCCGTGTTTCCTTATCGGTCGCATTTAAAATACGTTCATAGTTCTCTAAAGAAAATTTAGCGTCAATCGGAATAACTTTATCTTTTACAAAAACTACAGCATCAACAATAAACTCTTTGCCAGTCTTGTCATCCTTACCAAAACTATATTGCATCTGATAGGAATTTGGCGGCAATACATTCTTTAGCGTTTCTTCTAAAAAATATTCCCCCAAGACTCCTCGCTGTTTTGGATTTTTTAAAATATCTTGGAGGTTTTGAAGTTGAGAAGAAAAATTAACAACCTGCTTATTTGTTTCATCGAGTTTAGTTAATTTTTCCGTGACATCAGAAATCAATTTAGCTGATTGATTGGTAATATTTTGAACAATTTTAGCAGTCTGCCCAAATTGTTCCTGATTAGCCCTATGGGTTTCCGATAATTTACGATCAAGTTCAGAACGTAAATCGGTATTTTGTTGAGATAATTGAGATAGTTTTTCCGATTGCTGCGCCAATCGCTCCATCATAGGCAACATCTTGTCACTCGAAGAATCTTTTTTCTTAAGCAAAAGATAGATTACTACCGCTAAGGCTACCAATATTAAGATAAATAAAAAAGTATCCATAGTATATGTAATTTTATCTTACCAAAAACACTCATTAACTCTACTTATTTTTTAAGATATCTCTAATCTCAGTAAGAAGTTTTTGTTCTTCACTTATTTTTGGCTCTTCAACATTTTTCTCAGCCCCTTCCTCCTTTATTAATCGTTTCTTAACCCGAGACAAAAGCTTGATCATTAAAAATATAGAAGCAGCTATTATTAAAAAATCAAAAATGTTCTGAATAAAGTTTCCAATATTCATAGTTACCGCCGCCTGAGAAATAGCGCCACTCTCATCAATAATCGCCTGCTTAAGAATTATTTTCCAACTAGTAAAGTCTACACCGCCTATCAAAACACCGATAAACGGCATAACAACATCGGCTACTAATGAGGAAACAATCTTTCCGAACGCGCCACCAATAATAACAGCGACCGCTAAATCTAGTACATTGCCTTTAACGGCAAATTCACGGAATTCCCGCCAATATTTTGTCATATATTTAGATATTTAACTGGACTAACTTGACCGGGGAAATTAAACCCAAGTTACACCAGCCACTTGGTCGGAAGCTTCCTTGAAGCGCATCACGCGAACACCTTGCGTATCACGGCCTAAAATACTAACGGTTTTAAATGGAGTACGGATAACTTGTCCTTTCTCAGAAATAACAATTAAATCTTTGCCTTCCATATTATCAGCATTTACTAAGAAAGCATTAGTAATGTCCCCAGTCTTATCAGTTACCTTGGCGGTCTTAATACCGCTGCCACCGCGACCTTGGACTTTATAAGCACCGAGTTCAGTACGTTTACCATAACCATTGGCCATAATTGTAATAATCTGATAGTTGCGCTTGCGCTCTTTATCAGTCTTAGCAACGCCCATGCCGATAACAGTATCGTTTTTATGTAACCGGATACCAATAACACCAGCTGCCGAACGGCCCATATCACGTACATCAGTTTCCTTAAAACGAATTGCCTGCCCCTGAGAAGTAACTAACTGAATATGGTCGCTACCAGAAGTTGGCTTAACCCAAGTTAGCTTATCATCGTCTCTAATTTTAATAGCAATTAATCCGCTGCGTCTGACATTTTTAAAGGCTTCTAACTCAACTTTCTTAACCAAGCCTTTTTCTGTAGCAAAGAATAAATATTTACTAAAGACAGCCTTATCTAAAGGCAGGATTGAAGAAACTTGTTCGCCACTTAGTAATTGTAAAAAATTAACAACTGGCGTGCCCTTAGCAATGCGTGAAGCCTGAGGAATTTCATAAACCTTTAACTGAAAAACTCTACCTTTAGTTGTAAAGAATAAAATATCATTATGAGTTAGGCTAGTGAACATGAACTGGACAGTGTCTTCTTCCTTAGTAGTAAGTCCCATCACACCCTTGCCACCACGAGCTTGAACCTTAAATGTATCTGGCTCTAAACGCTTAATATACCCATCCATGGTCATCATTACAACGGTTTCTTCGTTAGGAACAAGGTCTTCCATGCTAAACTCACCAACCCCGCCAGCAACCACCGAGGTCTTGCGTTCGTCACCGTATTTTTCTGCCAATACTTTTAATTCATCCTTAACAATACCTCTAATCTTGGCAACTGATTTTAGAATACTTTCTAATTCCTTAATGAGACGCATCTTTTCTTTAAGCTCATCCTCAATCTTTAATTGTTCCAAATTAGCTAAACTCTGCAAACGCATTTCCAAAATAGCCACCGCCTGTCTTTCTGAAAGCTTGAACTTCTTAATTAAGCTGGCTTTGGCAATTTCTTTATCTTTAGAAGCTTTAATAGTTTTTATAACCTCATCAATATTATTCAAGGCGATCATGAGTCCTTCTAAGATATGCGCCCTATCTTTAGCTTTATCTAAATCAAATTGAGTGCGGCGTCTTACTACCTCTTCGCGATGCTTGATATATTCTTCAAGAATCATTTTTAACGTTAGAACTTTCGGCTGGATACCATCGACGAGCGCCAACATGTTTAAATGAAAAGTAGTTTGCAAACTAGTGTGTTTATATAAAGCATTAAGAACTTTTTTAGGATAGGAATCTTTTTTAAGTTCAATGACAATACGGACACCATCCTTATCAGACTCATCGCGCAAAGCTTTTATACCTTCCACTTTTTTATCTTTAACTAGATCAGCAATTTTTTCTACTAAGTCTGCTTTATTTACTTGATAAGGTATTTCCGAAATAATAATCTGGAATCCGCCAGACTTCTCTTCTATAATATCTGCCTTACCGCGCAACACAACCCCGCCGCGACCAGTCGCGTAAGCGGCTAAAATATCTTTCTTATTATAAATAATGCCTCCGGTCGGAAAATCTGGACCTTTAACAAACTGCATTAAATCTTCAATACTAGCATCAGGATTTTCGGTTAAATATTCAATCGCAGCAGCCAATTCTTTTAAATTATGCGGCGGAATATTAGTCGCCATACCAACCGCTATACCCATTGTCCCATTTAGCAATAAATTTGGTAACTTGGCCGGCAAGACGCGCGGTTCTTTATGGCTGCCGTCAAAATTAGGAATAAAATCTACAGTATTTTTATCAATATCTAATAACATCTCCTCAGAGATAGAAGATAGCTTTGCTTCAGTATAGCGCATGGCCGCTGCGTTATCACCGTCCATTGAACCAAAATTTCCTTGACCACGAACAAGTGGATAACGCATAGCAAAATCTTGAGCCATTCTAACCATAGAGTCATAGACAGCTGAGTCGCCATGAGGATGATATTTACCTAACACTTCACCGACCACGGTCGCTGATTTTCTAAATTTTGCGCTGGACTTCAAACCAATACTCCACATCGCGTAAAGAATACGACGATGAACAGGCTTTAAACCATCACGAACATCAGGCAGAGCACGAGAAACAATAACACTCATCGCGTAATCTAAATAAGATTTACTCATTTCCTCGGTAATAGGCTGGCTCTCTACAATACCGAACTCTGTCTGACGGCGCGCATTACCATTTGGAGCATCCTCCTCGGGAATAATTTGCGGCTCTTTTATTTCTTCATTATCTTTGTTAGGCATATTATCATCAAACTATTGCAAACTAATAAGCGATTTGAGTAATCCCTTCACAGCCAACCGGAATCTGACAAGATCTCGGCTCACCAATTGAAGGCATACAGTTTATCCATTCTGGACAATTATTATTTATATTTGGCGCAGTAGTCGTAGCGGGAAAATCTGGAGTTGTGGTTGCTGACTCAGGTGTTGCCGGTAAAGATTCTTCAGAAGAAGTGGCCGATTTTTGAGCCTCTTCAATTAACTCATTTAACATCTCACTAGCATCATCTTTAAGACGGGAATTTTCTTCCAATTTATCTTCTAATTCATTTAAAGACTCGTTAATTTCTTCTTTAACAACATTCAAATTAACATTACTGCCTGAATTTGATTGCCAAACATTCTGTAAATTATAAGCCCAGAAAGCAAAAATTAAAATAGCTAAAGTAATAACAATTGGCAATATTATTTTTCTGTTTTTTTCATCCTGCTCATTATTTTCGTGCGCCATATTTTTATTATTCCTTAATACCATCCAAATTTACATCATATAAAATGCTTTCCATAAACAAGCGATATTTCAAAATCTCTTCTTCAGTAAACCAAAGTCTAATTTCTCTTTCCGCTTCTTCTGACTGATCGGAGCAATGAATTAAATTACGAACAGCACGCTCATCTAAATTAGCCAATCCAAAAGAATCAATCGTATAGTCGCCGCGAATCGTGCCGCCATCAGAAGACATCGGCTCAGTCGAGCCAACTAATTTCTTGACAATGTCAACGGACTGATTGCCCTCCCAAATCATCGGCACAACCGGACCGCAAGTCATAAACTTAACTAAAGCACCAATAATATCGCGACCATATTCAATCGCTTCTTTCTCAATAGGCATGCCGGCAGCTTTTCTATTTTCTACAGTTAAATTGCCTTTTTTCTGATACCATTCATCATCTTTATTATAATGCTTCCAACATTGTTCTTCTTGAGCCATGGTCATTTTTAAAGCCACAAGCTTTAAACCGGTGCTTTCTATTCTTTTAATAATTTCACCGATTAAACCGCGCTGAACGGCATCTGGTTTCAGAATAACTAGAGTTCTTTCTTTCTTAGGGTTTGTCATAGTTTTATTTAAATACTTAATATTACTAATTCCATATCTTCTTGTGGAAGATCTTTTTTAGAAATTTTTAGCTTCTCTTCATAAGTCGGTTCAATACCTAATTCTTTAATAAACTTATCAATTGAATCAAGCTCAATCGTTAAACCGTCAGTTTTATAATGCATAGGAATAACAATGCGCGGTTCAATCTGGGAAATAACCTCAACTGCCGCTTTAGCATCCAGCGTATATTTTCCGCCAACTGGAATAAGCAAAATATCAGTACCAACTAGTTTTTCTAGCTGAGAATTATCAAGAGGAGCGCCTAAATCACCGAGATGAGCAACTGAGATATCATCTATCTCCATCCTATATATAATATTGCGTCCTCGCTCTTCTCCGTTCTTGTTATCGTGGAATGAATCAATTCCTTCCACTAAGACCCCCTTAAAATCATATTCGCCAGCACAATCAATCACAAAAGGATTGCCACGCAAAGCGCTGACATTACTATGATCGTGATGATCATGAGAAACGGTTACGAGATCGGCTTCAAAGTTAGGTACTTTTAAACCAATTTCTTTATCAAACGGATCCGTCACTACAGTTACCCCGTCTGGACCGACCTTGTCTTGAATTTTAAAGCAGGAATGTCCTTGCCAAGTAATCATCATATGAGTATAAAACAATAAAAATTGGGCTGATTTACCCTACTTTGATTATATCAGAGCCAAACAGTCAGGTCAACCGGATATATATGACTTGGGGTCAAAAATTAACAAAAATAATAATTTAATATTAGCCAAAGAAAAAGGAGCCGTTCAATAACGACTCCTTAAAAATAATTACTTCAAACATCACCTTCAACGACCAAAATTGGTAATCACGATGTTGTCGCGATTAACCGTTATTTGGTCAGAACCGGCGCGACCGCGAGCCATCATTGGCTTCCTTAGTTCATTAACTAATAGAATCAATATGGCCTGAGTCGGCAGACCCGCGGCATCTTTGTACTGTATCGGCAAGATGTTCCAACCAACATATAACTCCAACTTAGTTGGATAGTTGGCAGGAATAACTGTTCCCCGAGACGCTCCCTCAGCGATGATAAAATCAAAGGGGAGCTTTGATACCAATGTCTTCCGGATTTCTTTACCACTATTAGCCTGCATAATATCACCGGCTTTAAACTCAAATTCTTCTTGACCTTCAGTGATAATTTTATTCACCAGGGCCCAAGAATAGTTTATCCCGGTCTTAGTAGAACCATCTTCCTCGGCAACCAAAAATACTGGAAACAGGATTTCTCCTGTTTTTAGAGTAATTGATTTGCCAGAAGCTTGGCCGGCTTTAAGTGATAAGCCGCGAAAAGGCTCAGAAGGAATAAAAATACTATATCCTTCCAAGCTATTTTTGGGCGTCACCGTGACGTAAGCCCACCAATCACCGGAAGCAATATCTTTCATTCCCGCATAATCTACAGCCGGGACTGATTGAACTGGCGGCATTATTGCCTCATTAACAGTGGAGCGCCTATTGGAAGCACGCTGATTACCCTCAACTGAAAAGTCACGGATAGTAATGCGGTTACCGCGTTCTACTGAACGAGTCATAGTTACGGGACCAAGCCTTTCCTGCCCAGCCCAATATTCGTCCACCTTAAAAGAGGCAACCCCATCGGCGACATCCATACTAACGCTCACGATTTCGCGAGCTGGCACGCTAATGCCGTTTACCTTCATAATAGAGTTGGTAGCGTTAGTCACCTGGATACTCTGCTTCTGAGCTAAAAGACTCAACGGGAAAACAATTCCGCAAATTAAAAGGAAAATTAATTTTTTCATGATACTTTTATTTTGGTTAATATTAATTTTTTAACGAACTCTTTCTATCAAAATTATTATTTTGACCTCAAATTTTATCATTTATAAATCATTTTGTCAATATTTTAACAATTACAGCTAGCTATTTAATATTAGCTAAATTTATCTTAAATCTAACCGTTCCTACTTGGTCAGTTCTTTTAGTATTTATTTGCAAAAATCTGGCAATCTCTAAAAACTCCGGCGAAGGATGATTAAAACGATTATTAGCCCCAACAGGCACGACTATTAATTTAGGATTAATTAAACGTAAAAAGTCTTCCTGATTAGAAGTTTTAGAACCATGATGCGAAGCTTTAAAAACATCGGCTTCTAAATTATATTTATAACCAAATAAAGCGTCTTCAACCTCTTTTTCGTTATCGCCAGAAAATAAAAAATCATAATCAGCGCAAGTTAGTTTTGTTATCAAAGAATTATTATTATCTTCATTCACTCCTAAACTAAGCGGATTTACTAAAAAAATCCGACAACCGCCTCCAAACTCTAACAGAGCCTCTCCCGCTACCGCAATCAACTCTATTTTTTGCCGAGAAGCTTCCGCCATTAGTAATCCTCCTAATAAAAACCTATCTAAACCTTCAGCAAAGATTATCTTCTCAACTTTATATCTTTCCAGGACTGCGAGTAGACCAGCAATATGATCGTCATGAAAGTGACTGATGATAATAAAATTTATTTTTCTTCTGTAAGGAGACAACTCTTCGCCCAGGCGATTTAAAATTAAATTATCTGGACCGCCATCAATTAAAATATTTTTTCTGTTAGGAAATTCTACAAGACTAGCATCACCTTGACCAACATCTAGAAAAGAGACTTCCAAAAATTTCTTTTTTTCAACCCGACGCCACAATAAAAATAAACTCATTAATAAGCCACTTAAAAAAATGATTTTTATAACTCTATTTATTTTCATAACGGCATTATAACAACAAGTCAATGAACACTACCTAACTTTTTCTTTAAGAATACTTAAAAACCATACAAAAACCGTCCTGATTCCGCAGGACGGCCTTTGTATAATTTTCAAATCAAT
>CAZZBQ010000001.1:1869-15928 GCA_964652745.1 uncultured Gammaproteobacteria bacterium | reverse complement strand
ATACAAAAACCGTCCTGATTCCGCAGGACGGCCTTTGTATAATTTTCAAATCAATAAAATCTATTATCACTAATAAACTTTAGAAATTATTTTTTCTTCGCAGCTTTCTTTTTAGCAGCTGGTTTCTTAGCCTTCTTAGGTGCAGCCTTCTTGACAGCTTTCTTGACGGCCTTCTTAGGAGCGGCCTTCTTTACGGCTTTCTTGACGACTTTTTTCTTAGCAGCTGGTTTCTTAGCAGCGACTTTTTTTACAGTCTTCTTTTTCATAATATATCACCTCCTTTCTTGAAAAATTTTTTTCGACAGAGTTGTGATACGAAAAAATTTTTAAAAAATTTCCTACTCTTATATTATACAGTGAATAAAAATAACACGCAATAGTTTTTGCAAGAATTTTTAAAAAAATCCTCCGATCATTTTTTGTTCGGAGGATTTTTTATTTTCAGAAATTATTTTATCGCTTGGCGGAAGAAGTTTTCCAGCTCTGATATTTTTATTCTCTCTTGTTTCATCGTATCGCGATAACGAATAGTAACATCGTCATTTTCTAAACTATCAAAATCAATTGTTAAACAAAATGGTGTACCGATTTCATCTTGGCGACGGTATCTTTTACCAATATTACCATTATCATCAAACTCGCAGCGCCAATCTTTTTTTAAAACATCAAACACCTCTTTCGCCTTAGCAACTAATTCCGGTTTATTCTTTAATAATGGAAAGACGGCAATTTTTACTGGAGCCAACTTCGGTGCGATACCTAAAACTATGCGCGTATCTCCTTCAAGCTCTTCCTCGCGATATGCTTCACTTAAAACCGCCAAGAAAGTTCTACCAACACCGGCAGAAGTTTCAACTATATGAGGAATAAATTTTTCATTCGTAGTCGGATCTAGATAGTTAAGCTCTTGTCCAGAAAATTTACTATGCTGAGATAAGTCATAATCACCGCGTGCATGAACACCTTCTAATTCCTTAAACCCGAAAGGGAAATTGTATTCAATATCATAGGCTTCCTTAGCATAGAAAACTAAATTCTCATGTTTGTGCCAGCGTAAATTTTCTTTCTTAATGCCAAGACCAAGATAAAAAGCAAATCTAACTTCGCGCCACTTCTCAAAATATTCCATATCATCCCCCGGCTTAACAAAGTATTGCATTTCCATCTGTTCAAATTCTCTAGTTCGAAAAATAAATTGACGAGCAGTAATCTCGTTACGAAAAGCTTTGCCAATCTGCGCAATTCCAAAAGGAATCTTAACGCGAGCCGTATCTACTACATTCTTAAAATTAACATAAATACCCTGGCAGGTTTCACCGCGTAAATATGTCGGCTCCTTAGACCAGTCACCAGTAAAGTTACCTAAATTTGATTGCACTAGTAGATTAAACTTCTTTCCCGGAGTAAAATCTTGGGCACCACAGCTAGGACATTTTATTTTGTTACGATTTGTCTCAAAAATTTTATTTATTTCATCTTCAGACATTTTCTCATCCGCAAAAACGCCAGCCTCTTCTAATAAAGAATCAAGGCGCAGACGACTATGGCACTTGCGGCACTCAGTTAAAGGGTCAGAAAATCCTTTAACATGACCGGATGCTTCCCAAATTTTTGGACTCATAAAAATCGCCGAGTCTAAACCAACCACATCATCGCGTAGCTGCGTCATTTCTTTCCACCACTCCTTCTTAATATTATTAGCTAGTTCAACACCATAGGGGCCGAAATCATAGACTGCCATAAAACCATCATAAATTTCTGATGATGGAAAAACAAAACCGCGACGCTTAGCTAGCGACACAATTTTATCCATTTTTTTATCTACTTCCTTTTTCATATAAATTAATTAATTCCTGAAATTACATTTCTTCTAAAGTGGGCAGGCCCAAAAGACCAAAACCATTTTCTAAAACCTGAGCGACTGCCTTAATCAGAGCAAGACGAGCTTTCTTAATTTTCTTCTCTGATTTTAAAATATTAATGGCGTGATAGTAATCGTTGGACTCTTTAGCTAAATCAAATAAGAATTTAGCAATCTCTCCTGGATTCTTTTTTTCATTAGCAGCTATAACTATTTCTGGGTAACGCGCCATCTTCATTAGTAAATTTTTTTCCTGAGGTTCTTGCAAAACAGCGAAGTCGGTATTGCCAGAAAAAAAACTACTCCCCTCTTTTCGTAAAATGCTTTTTAATCTAGCATAGCTATATTCCAAGTAGCAAGCGGTAAAGCCGTCAAACTTAAGCGCTTCTTCAATATTAAAGATCATTATCTTATCAGCACTAACTTTTAGCATTTCAAATTTAATAACCGCAATGGCTAAATCTTCAGCCGTCTTAGAAACATCCTCAAGCGACCAGTCTTCTCGTCTAGCTCGGGTTTCTTTTTCTAAGCGCCCCTTAACCTTATCTTTTAATTCTTGATAAGTAATAACGTTGCCGGTACGGGAAGACATCATGCCATCTGGCAGAGTTACAAAATCGTAAGGTAAATGAGTTAGCTTCTGCTGATAACCCAAAAGTTCAAGGACTTTAAATAATTGCTTAAAGTACTGACTCTGGCGAATATCCACCACATAAATTGATTCCGCTAAATCATACAAACTAAACTTATTAACCGCTAGGGCTAAGTCGGCTACCGGATAAAGCGCGGTTCCATCTGAGCGGATTACTGGAAGCACGCCTAAATCATATTTTTCCAAATCAGCGATAATCGCTCCCTGACTTTCTACTAAAATATTTTTATCACGCAACGATTTTACCATCGCTAACCCTTCAGCAATCACCTCGCTTTCATAAAAAATTCGGGCAAACTTAATGCCTAGCTCTTTATATATAGAGGCAAAGTATTCAATGCTCCAATCTCGCGTCTCCTTCCATAATATATAATTCTCTCCTTGGCGGCTTTCTATTTCCTGCATTACCTTGGTAACTTCAATCTTATATTCTGGTCTTTCTGTTAGTTTTTGGCTAGCTTCAGCATAACACTTGCCCAACAAAAACCCCTTAGGTTCGGCTAAATTAGTATACGCCGGATTTTTCTTCCAATTCCACAGGGTTTTAGCAACATGAATGCCGAAATCATTAATATATGAGACCCGGACCGAAGAAAAACCATTGGCATCTAAAATTCTACTAACTGCGTCGCCATAGGAAATATTGCGCAAATGCCCAACATGATACTCTTTGTGGGTATTGCCATTAGAATATTCAACCATTATCTTTTTTCCTTGGCCAACTTCATTAGTTCCATACTTGTTTTTCTCCGTTCTGACACTAGTAATAATATTTTTTGCTAAAAATGCCGGAGCCAGAAAAAAATTAACATAAGAACCAACATTTTTCACTTCTGTAAAAAATTCCTTTAAACCCTCTGCTTGACTAAGTTTATCCGCCCACTGGGCAGCCAACTCTGCTGGGTTTTTACTAACTTTTTTTGCCGCCTCAAAACAAGCCAAACTCAAATCACCCAACTCAAAGTTAGGCGGATAAGTAAAAATTGGATTTTCTTGTTCCAACAAATTGGCAATCTTACTTTTTAGGTCTTTAATTAGAGTCATAAAAATAGTTTTTGCAGGCGTTAAGCGGGTCAAATCCTTGGTAATAATAATGTAATTATGTTATAATACTAACAGACTTCTCTAAGTTTTTCAATCAATTTAAAATAACAAAGCCGTCTAGCTAGACCGGCCTATAAATCTTATGTTTTCTTATCGCACGCTTTTAAAACAAGCTTGGAATATTACCTGGAAATACAAGCCTCTTTGGCTTTTTGGTGTTTTTGCCTCCATTGCCGCTGCCAGCGGATCTTTTGAATACCAAATTTTGATTAACAATTTTCAAAATGGCGCTCTAGAAAGCTCCTATTACCACTTGGGCATGTTTCTATTGATTTTAAAAACTATCGGTGGATTTATTCTTGGCCTAATAAGTCTATTTTCCCACAGCATCATTGATATAATAAATACTTTAACAGTTCTAATAATCACTGGTACAATTATCGCCGCCTTTATCTGGCTCTCTATCACTTCTCAAGGAGCTTTGGTTATCAATGCTAAAAAAATAATTAATAACAAGAAAAAACCAGAAAATATTGATATAAAAGAAGGGTTTACTCAAGGCAATAACCATTTCTGGCAAATTTTTGGCTTTAATGTTTTAGCAAAATTCGCTATCGCCGTTATCTTGTTTATAATTAGCTTGCCACTCGTTTTCTTAGCAAGCAAAGCATCTGGATTACTAGCTACTGTCTACACTTTAGCATTTGTCATATTTATCCCTTTAGCGATTGCTGCCTCCCTCATCTTAAAATATGCCATTGCGTATCTAGTCCTAGAAAACGAGGATTTCTGTCCAGCCTTTAAAAAAGCTTGGCGCTTATTTATAAAAAATTGGTTGGTAAGCTTAGAAATGGGCGTTATCTTATTCTTAGTAAGCTTTTTAGTTGGCTTTATTATCTTGGCGATTCTGTCCGTTTTTATCTTCCCATATTTTGTCTTTGCTCTAGATTACGGAATTGGCTGGTTAATAATTACCTTGGCTCTTATTTCCTTCTTCTTATTATTAGTAAGTAGTGCCATGCTATCAACTTTTCAGATTTCAGCTTGGACTGGTTTATTCTTAGATTTAAGGAATAACCGCGGTCTCGCTAAATTGGAAAGATTATTTAAAAGATAATTTACTATGTCCCCAGTTGATTCCATAGAAAATCTAATTAATCCTACAGGCGACGAACAAAGCGTCGCCGGTATTTTTGCTAAGAAACAAAGGGAAATAAAACAGAAAGAGGCTGAGCGCCAAACGCAACGCGATGCTTCCGATGTTGGTTTAGAATATATTAATCTCTTCGGCTTTCCAATCAGTCCCGAGGCTCTGGCCTTAATTAGCGAAGAACGTGCCAAAGAACTTAAGGCTATCTGTTTTTTTTATGACGGAAAACATCTACGCCTAGCTTGTTTAGCGCCAACCGAGGAGGTTTTGTCTGAATTAAAAAATTTATCTGACAAACATTTCGCCGACGCCAAGCTCTATCTAATTTCTGAAAATAGTTTAAGCTACGCCCTGGATGCCTATCGCGCTGTACCTAAGGTTAAAAAATATGATAGCGGCATAGAAATTAGCGAGGCGCAGCTCAAAAAATTTAAAGATGATATTGTTAGCTATAAAAGTTTAAATGAAAAAATTAACGAAGTTAATATAACTGATGTCATCACTTTAATGTTAGCTACTGCTATCAAAGTCGGTGCTAGCGATATCCATATTGAAGCCGAAGAGCGTGGCGTAGTAATTCGTATCCGAATTGATGGCGTCTTACAAGAAGCAGCCGTAATTGCCCGTGACAAATGGCAAAAAATTATTTCCCGTCTTAAAATCCTATCAAAAGTAAAACTTAATATTGAAAATAAGCCGCAAGACGGACGCTATACTATCTTTCTGCAGGATCATAAAATTGATGTTCGTTGCTCTTTCTTGCCAACCGCCTTTGGAGAAAGCGTAGTAATGCGCTTACTTGACTCCCATACCTCAGCTCTTGATATCAATGGACTCGGTATTCGCGCAGAAGTTCTACCAATCTTACAAAAAGAAATCTCTAAGCCAAATGGCTTAATACTAACTACTGGACCAACCGGTAGCGGCAAAACGACAACTTTGTATTCCATTCTCAATCAACTTAATAAACCGGGCAATAAAATTATCACCCTAGAAGAGCCGATTGAATACCAATTGCCAGGTATTAACCAGAGTCAGGTAGACGCTAAGCATGGTTTTAATTTTTCTGAGGGCTTACGTTCTATTTTGCGCCAAGATCCTAATATCGTCATGGTTGGAGAAATTCGTGATTTAGAAACTGCCGAAATTGCTATTCAGGCCGCCTTAACCGGACACTTAGTACTTTCCACTTTACACACCAACGATGCTTCCGGCGTTATTCCTCGCATGATCGATATTGGTGTTAAACCTTATTTCTTGGCACCAGCCGTTAATGCTGTTATTGGCCAAAGACTTGTAAGAAAGTTGTGCACTCATTGCCGCCAAGAAAAAACTATCACTCCTGATGAAGAAGAATTAATCTATAAAATACTGGCCGTCATCTCTCCTAAGGCAGGCGTTGACATTCCTTCTTCACTACCTAAAATATTCAAGTCAGGAGATGGCTGTGATTATTGTAATTTCACTGGCTATAGCGGCCGCTCAGGAATTTTTGAGATCTTTACCATTAACGACGCCATTCGCCAGTTAACTATTGATAATGCCCCCTCTTTTAAAGTCTTGCAACAAGCAATAGAAAATGGAATGATTACCATGCTCCAAGATGGTATTTTAAAAGTACTAGAAGGGTTAACTAGTTTAGATGAAATTTATAGAGTTATCGGCAACTTTGACTACGTTAATGAGTTATATGATATTGTTATTTCTCAAACCATTGGCCGCGGCATCAGAATAAAAGAAGAGGAGATGAAGGAAATCACTGAGATTGGAAAAGATCTCAAAAATATCGGTGACCGCGCCAACCAAATTCCTAGCTCAAAACTGGTTGCCCTTACTATGGGCCTAGCAGCCTTGCGCGAAGCAGGCGATGTTCATATTGAGCCAACTGAACATGATGTAAAAATCCGTTTTCGTATTGACGGCATCATGCACGACGTATTTTCTGTTCCTAAAACTAGCTACTTGCCGCTACTATCAGAAATAAAAATATTAGCTGGCACGCCGACCAATATTAAAAAAGCAACTTTTGACGGTCGCTTCAGCATTTATCTGCCAACAAATAAAAAAATAGATTGTCGTTTATCAATTATCGCTGGTGGCTATGGCGAAACTATTGTTGTGCGTTTATTATCATCCTCAGCCGCTAGCTTAGAGTTACCAAAACTTGGCGTATCTTCTGTCGCCCTTGAATCAATGAACCGTGCCATGAAGAAAAATCGCGGTATCATTATTACTACTGGTCCAACCGGTAGTGGTAAAACAACGACTCTTTATAGCATGCTTAACCAACTCAATCATCCTGATGTAAAAATAATAACAGTAGAAGACCCGATTGAATATCAGCTTGCTGGCGTTATGCAAACCCAAATTGATGAAGCTAACGGTTATACTTTTGCATCAGCGATGCGTTCACTCTTGCGTCAGAATCCAAACATCATGATGATTGGTGAAATTCGTGATAATGAAACTGCTAAAATCGCAATTGAAGCTGCAATGACTGGTCACTTAGTCTTATCAACTATTCATGCTAACAGCGCCGCTGGAGCTATATTCCGCTTTGCTGGTCTTGGCGTAGAAAGACAAATGCTTGCTAATTCAATGGAATTTGCAATTGGACAGCGCTTAGTAAGACGTTTATGCCCTCATTGCAAACAGGCCGCTGAAACATCAGCCGAAGATCTAATTCGCGTTAAAGAAATTCTTAGTGGCATCAAAAACCCGGCCATTGTAATTCCGGAACAAATCAATTTTTACAAAAGTATTGGCTGCCAGGAATGCGGACAGATTGGCTACAAAGGACGAATCGGTTTATACGAAACTATTGAACTAACACCGAACGTTCGCAAATTAATGCAGACCGAGGGTGTTACTGAATACGAAATTGAACAAGCTTCTATTAGTGAAGGCATGGTTACTATACTACAAGACGGAATTTTAAAAGCTTTAGCCGGAGAAACTTCTTTAGAGGAGGTTTTCCGCGCTGCTTAAACATAAACTATATAAATATGATTGATAAGAAATTCCTAGAAAATCTGAAAGAAGATTACTCTGCCAACGAAAAAGAGCGCCGCCAAATTATTAGCGCCTCTAACGGCATTCTGTTTGAAGCCAAAAAGATTATTTTTGCTATTCAGCGCCAAGATTTTAAAACAGCAGCTGAAAAATTAACAACTCTAGAAGATGAATTCAAAAATCTAGAAAAGCGCTTCGGTATTGACCGACTCCGCAAAGAAGGTGCTTATAAAGCAGCCGCTGAAGAGTATCTTGAAGGTAAAACTCTATTTTTAGTAATTAAGAAAAAACCAATTGCTAAAATTGATAATACTTCTTTTGATTACGAAGCTTATTTAGGCGGCATCTGTGATTTGATTGGCGAGTTAGTGCGCTACGCAACCAACCAGGCGGCTAAAGGTAAATTCCCTGAAGTTGCTAAAATAAAAAAGTCAGCCGATGATATTATGGTTCAGCTTGTTGATTTTGACATGACTGGTTATCTGCGCACAAAATATGATCAAGCACGCGGCCACTTGCGCAAACTAGAACAAATGGCTTACGAAATAAGATTGAAAACTGGAAAATAGTTATGCTCCTAGCAATTATCTCCGACCTACACGATAATCTGGTTAATCTAAAACAGTGTCTTGATTGGTGTTTAAAAAACAGCATTGAAAAAATCATCTGCTGTGGGGATATTGGCAATCAAGAAACAATTTTTTATCTCTCTGCTAATTTCAGCGGCGAGATTTTTTTAGTTGAGGGTAATGCAGAAACCTATAAAACAAAGGTTTTAAGTCCGCTAAGTAATATAAAATTCTTTGGACTGCTTGGCAAACTAGAATTGGGAAATTTAAAAATTGGTTTCTGTCATAAAGAAAAAGACGTTCCAAAATTATTAACAAATAACCAACAATTTGATTTTATCTTCTATGGTCATAGTCATAAACCTTGGCTAGAAAAAATGGGGAGGACAATACTTGCTAACCCCGGAAATCTTGCAGGAATATACTTTGCCCCTACTTTTGCCGTTCTCAACACTAATAAAAGCTATCTTGAGTTAAAATTATTATCTGATATATAGAAACTATTTCTGTGCTTCCATTACTTCCTTCAAATAAGTCCCGGTAAAACTATCTTTAACCTTGGCTATTTCTGGCGGGGTACCGGCTGCCACTAAATTTCCACCCCGCTCGCCTCCTTCTGGCCCCAAATCAATAACCCAATCGGAAGATTTAACCACATCAAGATTGTGCTCAATAACTAAAACCGTATTACCCTGATCAACCAGCATATTTAAAACTTTGAGCAATCGATCAATATCGTCAAAATGTAGACCAGTGGTTGGCTCATCTAAAATATAAAGCGTCTTCCCCGTTGAACGGCGAGCTAATTCGGTCGCCAGCTTAATACGTTGCGCTTCGCCACCAGAAAAAGTAGTTGCGCTTTGTCCTAAACGAATATAACCAAGGCCAACTTCCTCTAGCGTACTCAATTTTTGAACAATTGACGGTACATTTCGAAAAAATTCTCGTGCTTCACTCACGGTCATTTCTAAAACTTCATAAATATTTTTTCCTTGGTATAAAACTTCCAAAACTTTATTCTTAAACTTCTTCCCACCGCAAACATCACAGGTAACATATACATCTGACAAAAACTGCATTTCTATTTTAATAGAACCATCGCCGGCACAATTCTCGCAACGTCCGCCAGGGACGTTAAAAGAAAAGTGCCCCGCGCCCAAGCCTTTAACGCGCGCCTCTGGTAATTGTGAAAATAAATCGCGAATATAAGTAAATAAGCCAGTATATGTTGCTGGATTAGAGCGTGGCGTTCTGCCAATTGGCGATTGATCGATATCAATAACTTTATCAATATTTTCTAAACCTTTAATTTCTTGATGTGCACCAACATCCGCTTTAGCGCGGTAAAATTTCTTAGTTAAAGCGTTCGCTAAAATATCATTCATTAAAGTTGACTTTCCGGAACCAGAAACGCCGGTAATAGAAACTAACTTACCCAAAGGAAAACTAACATTAATATTTTTTAAATTATGTTCCTTGGCGCCAATAATCTCAATCGCCTTTCCCGAGCCAGCACGAAACTTCTTGGGAGCAGTGATTTTCTTTCTCCCCGAAAGATAGGCACCCGTTAATGATCGAGCACAACCCATAATTTCTACAGGCTTACCCACAAATAAAACTTCACCGCCATGTTCCCCAGCACCAGGACCAATGTCTATTAAATAATCAGCCGCTAACATTGTCGCCGAATCGTGTTCAACCACAATAACAGTATTTCCATTATCGCGCAGACCCTTCAACGTGCTAATTAATTTATCATTATCTTTCTGGTGCAGGCCAATTGAGGGCTCGTCCAAAACATATAATACGCCCGATAATGCCGACCCAACCTGGGATGCTAAACGTATGCGTTGCGCTTCACCACCAGACAAAGTTGCCGCAGAACGAGATAAAGTTAAATAATCCAAGCCAACATCGGATAAAAAACTCAAATTCTTACTAATCTCTTTAGCAATCGGCACCATAATTGCTGCTTGTCCATTAAATACTTTGTTATTCTTTAGCAAAGAGACAAACAAATTTTTTGCCTTATCAATACTTAACTGCGAAGTTTCAAAAATATTTAAACCATCAATCCTGACCGCCAAAGATTCCGGTTTTAGTCTAGCACCCTGACACAACGGACATAAAGACGTACGCATTACTTTCTCTATTTCCTGTTTAACAAAATTGGACTTTGTTCCCTGATATTTATCTTCTAAATATTTAACTACCCCCGGAAAATAATTATCACCAGACAGCAAAAATCTTCTTGTTTCACTAGACAAATCTTTAACCGCCGAACGTAAATCAAAACCACGATCAACAGCAATTTTTTCTAGACTAGCAATTAAACTATTGCCATTTAAATTAGAGTGCGATAAAGGTTTAATAGCTCCCTCCAAAATGCTCAAATTGCCATTAAAGACTAATTCTGGGTCAACCTCCAATCTTGTACCGAGGCCAGAACAAACAGAGCAAGCTCCGTGACCAGAATTAAAGGAAAATTCACGAGGCTCTAAATCAGCTCGGCGATAGCCACATTCAGCGCACGCAAAAAAACGCTCCATTTTAACAGACTTAATTGTCCGGCCAGAAACGGTGCGGACATTTTTCTTTTCTTCCGATAAACGGTTAAGTTTGGCCCCGCAATGCGGACAATAAGGAATACCACATTTAGCATATAAAAGTCGTAGGTAATCGTATATTTCAGTTATCGTACCAACAGTAGAACGCGGGTTATTGCCAACCGTGCGCTGATCAATGGAAATTGCTGGCGACAAGCCTTCAATCAAATCAACTTCCGGCTTATCCATTAAACCAACAAATTGACGTGCATATGAAGACAAAGATTCAACATAACGACGCTGCCCTTCAGCATAGATAGTATCAAAAGCTAAAGAAGACTTACCTGAGCCAGACAAGCCAGTAATAACAACTAGCTGCCCGCGAGGAATATCAACATCAATATTTTTTAAATTATTAGTTCTAGCGCCACGAATCTTAATATTCTCTAAATACATACCTAAAGAGGTTATTTATTATTTCAGATATTATAGAAGAAAAAATATAAAAAAACAAGTCTTAAGTAATAAAAACGCCCAGCTAAATTAAGCGGGCGCGTCAAAAAATCACAAATTACTACAACATTGGGTAGAAAAGGCGCAAGAAAAACATCAGAAAACGATCAATAAAAATCATTTTTACCGGACCACCCGCAAACGGACTGGCCTCCGTTTTCCAAGATTCAACTATTTTTTTTAAATCAGCCACTAATTTTTCCTGACGAGAAAAAATGCCAACTTCAAAATTAAAATTAAATGATAAAACATCTATATTCTGAGAGCCAACCATCACTTCTTCGCCGTCAAGAATCATCACTTTAGCATGATTCATCATCTCTGTTAGATAAAAATTAACGCCAACATCATGCAAACGACGAGCATTTAAAAAATTAACTTTATTTAAAGCCTTAACATCCGTATCTTTAGGAATTATAATTTCTACTCTTACTCCGCGACGACAAGCATCATCAAGCGCTACTAGCATCCAACGAGGTGGCACAAAATAAGGAGTAACCATTTGAATTAAAGATTTAGCTTCAGCAATTCTCTGACGATAATAACTATTCAAATAATAGGGCTTATTAGTTCCAGGCCAATTATCAACTATCCAATATTTAATACGTTTAGATAAAGGAGCGCGACTAAACTTTAAAACTGAATCACGCTGACCGCCGCAGCGCCGGTAAGAATTAGCAAAAGATTTCAAGGCCAGCTTAACGGCCCCACCTTCAATTCTAATTTGCAAATCAACCCATTCCCTAATTTTTTCCTGAATATTAACTCCCCCCAAAAACGCTATCTTATTATCAATAATAAGTAATTTTCGATGCGTACGATTCAACCAATGACTAAAAAAAATAAATTCCGCTCCCGCTAAACGCAGCTCCCTAATTATTTCAGACTTTAGGGCCGAGCTCCCATAAGCATCGGCAATAACCACCACCTCGACACCATTTTCTACCTTATCTTTTAAGAGCTTAAAAAAATCATGGGTACGTTCAGTGTCGCTTGCTAAAATATACATTTCTAAATAAATAAAAGTCTTTGCCCTAACCATGGCTTTAAACATACCATCCCAAGCCGTATGTGAAGTTGTATATAAACGATACTTCATAATAACTTAATATCCTTAATCCTCTTTTCCGCCTCTGTATAGCCCACTCTTACCATTTGCTCCGCTGAATCTAAGGACAAATATCTATTCAGATTAAGGTCCTGTATAAAGCGCGAGGAGTCAGGGTTAATAACAATGGAGGCTTTTAAAATAGAGTGCTGAGAAAGATTATAAAAGGCAATACGAATGCTCCGCAAGGCAACTTTAGTGAACGTAAATTTTTTATCTGTAAATTCGTTTTTATGATAGAGGTTGACAGCCACGACATGACGCTCTTTGATATCTTTTAAAGCTCCCACTGGAACTGGGTCACTTAAAGCTCCATCAACAAAACGCTGACGATGATGTTTCACTGGCTCAAAAACTATCGGCACAGATGAACTAGCGCGTACAGCCGTTGATAATAAACCCTCAGAAAAAACTACTGGCTGGCCGCTAGATAACTCCGTCGCCACTATGCGCAAAGGTATTTTTGTATCAGTAAAAGTATGGCGCCCAAGCAGCTGTTCGATTAATTTTTCATATTTTATGCCGCTTACTAGTCCTCCATTGAAACCTAGATCAAACAATTTAAATAAGCGACCCTTGTTATCAAGCAATTTATCTTTTAAGCTATCAACTTCTCCGTGTAAAGAGTAATAGGCAGCTACAAGTGCGCCAATGGATGAACCGCTAACAGAGCTAATTTTAATGTTGTTTTTTTGCAAAGCCTGAATTGCGCCAATATGAGCGAACCCCCTAAATCCACCTGAACCTAGAGCCAAGCCGATTGTTGAACGGCGAACTGACATAAAATTCTCTATTTTTACTAATAATTATGCTGAAATTATAGCATAAATTAAGATATTTTAAAATAATTTTTGTATACCTGGTTATTTAATATTACTTAACAAAGATTTTTATTTGCCAAAAATTTATGACTGCGCTATCATATCAATATAAATTGATTATAGATAATTATATGCAAAAAAATTGCCCCACTTGCAATCCTCAAAAAGGCTTGAGCCCAGAATATGCCGAACTAGCAAAGTTTTTAAGAATTGTCGGTGACGATAATCGTCTAAGAATCCTGTGTCTTCTAAAATCAGGCGAACATTGTGTCTGTCAAATCTACCCGGCGCTTAAATTATCACAGAACCTAACTTCCAGCCATCTAAAAATCATGCTGGAATTTGGATTACTTGATACACGACAAGAATGGAAAAGAAATTATTATTCCATCAACCACAAAGCCTTTAAAAAATATAATGCCTTATTAAATAATTTCCTGAAAAAATATGAGCACTGCGATTAATAATATTAAAGTCTTGGGTTCTGGCTGCCCGACTTGTAAAAAGTTTTTTGAATTAACTAAAGAAGCTGTCAGTCAACTTGGACTTAATACAGAAGTTGAATATACCGACGATATCCAAAAAATTATTGAACTAGGAGTTATGTCTAGTCCAGTTTTGATAATAAACGATAAGATTGCCCTAGTGGGACAAGTGCCGAATCTAGAAAAACTAAAAGAAATAATAAGCACTAACTAATATGTTTTACCCCTTTGAATTATTTGCTCATTGGCTGTCTTACGAAATCTTTGGCTTAGCAGAAAAATCTCATCTCGGAGAAAC
>CAZZBQ010000001.1:0-1769 GCA_964652745.1 uncultured Gammaproteobacteria bacterium | reverse complement strand
GGTATTGCGGTAGGCGCCGCTATCCACGGCTTCGTGCCAGCCGGTTTCTTTGAAAAATATATTACCCCTGATAACTCTTTTGCCATTCCTGTTGCTACCATTGTTGCTGTTCCCCTCTATGCTAACGCTGTAGGAGTTATTCCTATTATGCAATCTTTGGTTGATAAGGGCATTCCTCTAGGCACAGCTATCGCCTTCATGCTCGCAGTAGTTGGCTTATCTCTGCCCGAAGCTTTAATTCTTAAAAAAGTAATGAAAATGAAGCTACTAGTATTTTTCTTTGGTATTACAACTATCAATATAATTATTATTGGTTATCTATTTAACGCTTTTGTTAAATAATTTATATCTCTTCTAGCCATCGTCGTTCAATTTCGGTAGCAACTAAAAAATCCTTTTCTGTTATTTTGCCACCAATGTCGTATCGAGTTAACTCAAACCGTATTTTTTTATAAGAGATGTGTATATCGGGATGATGATCGTTATCCTCAAAAAATTGGGCTAAATCATTTATAAACTTTATCACTTTAGAAAAAGTTTCCAATTCAAATTCCTTAGTAATTTTATTATCTTCTCGAGCCCATCCGGGTAATGTTTTTAATTCTGTTTCTATCTCATCATCAGATAAAATTTTTATTTCGCTAGTCATATATTTAATTATTTAGACTTCTTTTAAGATTAATTTATAGAATAACTATAATAACATATTTTAAGGAATAGAAAAAGAGAGACACCGGCCTCTCATTTAAAAATAACTCTTACATCTAACAAAAAACAGGCTTTTTACCTGTCTTTTTTATTACGTAGTCTTAAAGTCGCAAGTTTCCGAAAAAATCGGTGAGATTATTGGTGAAATTGAGAAATGGGCGGAAATTTTAGGTTAAATTTTTTTCCAATCATCCGGTTTGTGAAAATCACCGTTTGTGTCATTCATATCATCAGGAAACTGAGAATTTTCCAAAGCTGATCTTCTAATAATTTTTATATTTTTGTTGACAGCGTCTTGAAGTTTATTATTGGTCTTTTTATATGGATTTAGTAATCTGACAGTCAATCTTGGCATGTTATTAACTATTTCTATCGGTTTAGCCAAATCCGAGTCATTAGAAACAACTATAGCGACATCAAAATTGTTTTCATAAGCATCTATTATTAAGTGGGTTGCCAGATTTACATCCGAACCTTTTTCTTCCGTCTTATTAACGACGAGGTAGTTTTTTCCAAAAAGAGGTAACCTTGTCTGGGCTTTACTCAACTCAACACTAGCTTCTTGCCGACCTCCTTTTTTGCTTCTTTCGGGGACAAACATTTTTACTTCATTCTCCAAAAATGTGCCGGAGATTATTTCTAAACCAGGCAAGGTCTGCAGAGCGCGGAAATATGCTAATTGCCTAACCGGTTTATCTAAGTCATCTTTTCGTGCCTTTGTAATCGCCGAAAAATATTTTATTTTTTGGATGTCATATTTAGGAAAATAAAAACCGAGAAGCTTGTTTACATCAAGCCATTTATATCCCGTCTTCTTTAAACACCCATAAAATAAATTAAATCCATCAATATAGACATGTGCTCTTATTTTTTCTTCTGGCATACTTTTAGATAAAAGCAGAGACCGCCTTACGGCGGTCTCGCGTTCTGCCACCGAAGCGACAGAAGTAGTATATGAATATATTATATAACAAGCGCTTGTCATTGTAAATAGTAATATTTTCACTAATTCTACAAACAAAAAGAGAACTGGCACAAGCCAGTTCCCCGAAAGTAGTCCC